>CAZSVY010000134.1:0-6225 GCA_964610495.1 uncultured Methanosarcinales archaeon | reverse complement strand
TCACCCACCAAAACCGGAAGCTGACAGGAGCGAGAAAGTCAACACCAAGGAACGCCGCTATGCAATTCGCTCTGCAATCGCAGCAACCAGGGACCCAACCCTCGTAAGCCTGAGAGGCCATATCTTTGAAGCCGAGCTTCCTATTGTTACGGAAAACGCTCTCGAAGACCTGGATAAGACAAAGCAGGTAATAGAATTCCTGCAGGCTATCGGAGTCTACGACGACGTGCTCAGGGCAAAATACGGAAGACACATCAGGGCCGGCCGCGGAAAGCTCAGAGGCAGGAAATACAAGCACAAAAAGAGTATCCTTATTGTTGCAGGGGAAAATGCCCCTATCGTGAAGGCTGCAAGAAACCTCTCAGGGGTAGACGTTGCAACAGTAGATTCACTCAATGCCGAGCTGCTCGCACCTGGCACTCACGCAGGGCGCCTTACTATCTGGACAGAATCCGCAGTTGAGAAACTGGAGGGTGCATTCCAATGAGTTCCATTAATTATCCTTTTGTTACTGAAAAAGCGATGATGCTGCTTGACGAAAACAAGCTCCAGTTTATCGTGGATACCAGGTCAAACAAAAAGCAGATCGTAGAAGATGTCGAGAAACTGTACGGGTTCAAAGTCAGGTCAGTAAGGACCATGACTACCATGAAGGGCACCAAAAAAGCAGTCCTGACATTCGAAGATCCCGAATCGGCACACGAAATTGCAACCCGGATAGGACTAATGTGAGGTGTGATGTATGGGTAAAAGACTAATATCACAGAACAGGGGTAGAGGTACTCCGACCTACAGAGCTCCTTCTCATAAGTACAAGGCAGAACTGAGGCATCCCCGTGTTGATGAAAACACTTCGATCCAGGGGAAAGTCATTGATATCGAGCACGATCCTGCTCGCTCAGCCCCGATTGCAAAAGTTGCCTTTGAAAACGGGGAAGAGCTTCTCCTGCTGGCCTCCGAAGGAGTTGCAGTAGGGAACACAATCGAGTGCGGAGACGATGCCGATGTCAGGCCGGGAAACATAGTTCCTATAGGAAACGTGCCTGAAGGTTTCTTTATCTGCAACATCGAGTCAAAGCCGAATGACGGCGGCAAATTCGTGCGCTCTTCCGGAGTATACGCAACTGTCGTAACTCATGAGCCTAACAGGACTGCAGTGGCAATGCCCTCTGGCAGCATTAAATGGCTTAATCCGAAGTGCAGGGCAGTTATCGGTATTGTTGCAGGCGGAGGCCGTGTGGACAGGCCATGGCTCAAAGCCGGGAAAAAATACCACAAACTGAAAACAAGAGCTGCAAAGTATCCCAGGGTTTCAGGTGTTGCCATGAACCCGCGTGACCACCCGTTCGGTGGAGGTGCCTGGAAGCACCCGGGCAAGCCCACAACGGTCAGCAGAAACGCTCCGCCCGGAAGAAAGGTCGGACTGATTGCAGCTAGAAGGACCGGAATGAAGCGCTGATGAGGGGTATTCGTTATGGCTAAAAAATCATCATCAAGATTACCAAAGAGAAAGGGTGAGTACACCTACCGCGGGAGAACCGTCTCAGAACTTCAGGAACTGAGTCTTGAAGAGTTTGCAGAACTCCTGCCCTCAAGAGAACGCAGGAGCATCAAACGCGGGTTCACGGACGGACAGAAAAAAGTCCTGCACGAGTTCAAGGAAGGAAAAAATGTCAAGACTCATCACCGAGACATGATCATCCTTCCGGAAATGATCGGGCAGACTATTGAAATCCACAATGGGAAAAGCTTCGTAAGTGTGGACCTTCAGCCTGAAATGATCGGACACCGCTTTGGGGAATTCGCACCCACAAGATCAAAAGTTTCACACGGCAGTGCCGGTGTGGGAGCAACCCGTTCAAGCAAGTTCGTGCCACTGAAATGAGGTGAGAGGGAATGGCAAAAATTGATTATTCAGTTAAGGGAGACCCTGAGACTACCTCTAAAGCTATGGGTTCTGAACTCCATATTTCCCCTAAAAAGTCCCGCGAAGTTTGCTGCAAAATTAAGGGCATGAAGGTCGCTGAAGCTAGAAAGTTTTTAGAAGATGTAATTGCTTTAAAACAGGCAGTCCCCTTCAAAAGGCACCATGACGGAACAGGACACCGAAAAGGTCCGATGGCTGCAGGCAGGTACCCTGTCAATGCTTCAAAAGAGATCCTCAAGGTCTTGAGGAATGCAGAAAGCAATGCCGAATACAAGGGTCTTGAACCCGCAAATATGTTCATTGTCCACACTGCAATTCAGCGCGGAAGGACAATTCATGGGTTCATGCCAAGGGCCAGAGGAAGGGCCACTCCCAAAAATACAGAAACTGTAAATATCGAGATGATTCTTTCCGAGGTGCGCTAAATGGCAATAGAGAGAAAGTTCGTCAATGACGGGTATGTCAAAGCCTCCATGGACGAGTATTTCGCAGAACAGCTTAACAGAGCTGGATACGGCGGCATGGAGCTTAACAGGACCCCAATGGGCACCCAGATTATTATCTATTCCGAAAAGCCTGGAATGGTAATCGGGAAAGCCGGGAAGGTCATCAGAAAGCTTACGAGGGACGTAGCAACCAAGTACAATCTCGAAAACCCGCAGATTGACGCTCAGGAAGTCAAGAAACCTGAACTTAACGCTCAGATGATGGCGTCCAGGCTTGCAGCTTCAATTGAGAGAGGCTGGTACTTCAGGAAAGCCGGGCACAACACCCTCAGGGCAGTCATGAATGCAGGCGCACTCGGCTGTGAAGTTGTTATTTCCGGAAAGCTTACCGGTGCCAGGTCAAGAGTTGAAAAATTCGTTGACGGGTACATAAAACACTCCGGAAACCCTGTACAAGAAGTTGTTGACGAAGGGTTTGCAGTAGCAATTAAAAAGCTCGGAACCCTTGGCTGCAAAGTCAGGATCATTCAGCCAGGCGTTGTCCTGCCTGACTCATACAGGGTTAAGGAAGCAAGTGAGATTGTAATTGAACCGGTTGAAAAGCCTGCCGAAAAGCCGGCTGAGAAACCCGCTGAAGCCCCTAAAAAAGAAAGCGCGGCAAAACCCCGTCCTGCAGCAGCACCTGCAAAACCGACAGCACCTGCAAAACCAGCAGCACCTGCAAAACCGGTAGAAGTAGCCGAAGTCGCAGAGCCTGAAGAAGCCGAGGAAGAACCCCAGGCTGAAACAGCAGAAGAGGAAGAAGCTGAAGTTATCCATGTCGAAGGCTCAGAAGAAGTCCGCAGGCAGGTCAATGGAGTCTGGCAGCACAAGCACGAGAGCTACGATTACTGGCATCCTATGGCACGGGTCCACAAGGAGGCTAAGGAATAATGGCAATTCTCAGAACCAGCGAAATCCGGACCATGACAGTCGAGGAAAGGGCTGACGAACTCGATACCCTGAAAAATGAACTGGTCAGGGAACGTGCCCTTACCTCCGCAGGCGGAGCTCCTGATAATCCGGGAAGAATCGGAGAAATCAGGAGAACGATTGCCCGGATAAAGACAATTCAGCATGAGCTAAATGAAATCTAAAGTGGAAATTCTACCTTCAACCCTTATCTACCACGAACTGATAGGGCTTGAAATTCAGGTGATTCGTTCCACTAATCCAGCATTGACAGGAATCCGCGGCCGGGTAATCGACGAGACAAAAAATATGTTAATTGTAGAAAACTCGAAGTCGCGGGAACTGAAGATTCCAAAGGCGGATTCGGAATTTCTCTTCCGAATCCCTGCCGAGCTCTCAGAAAAAGGCCGCAGATCCGATACATTCGTTAAAATTCAGGGAAACCTGCTGCTCTCACAACCCGAAAATCGGATCAAGAACATTAAAAAGTTACGTAAATGGGGCTAAACTCATGGCAAGAGATATTGGATTGAACATACCGGCGCCATCAGAAGAATGTGATGATTCATACTGTCCCTTCCACGGCACACTCCCAGTAAGAGGTCAAATCCTTGTGGGCACCGTGGTCAGCAGCAAGATGGACAATACGGTAGTTATTGAAAGGCAATACATGAAAATGGTGCCGAAATACCAGAGATACGAGAAGAGACGCTCGAAGGTTCACGCACATAACCCGTCTTGCATTTCAGCAAAAGTCGGGGATATCGTCACGATTGCGGAATGCAGGCGTATAAGCAAAACCAAGTCCTACGTGGTAGTTAAAGCGGAGGTGCCCAAATGAAAGGCATACGCTCCAACATCCCAAGGGCTCTTAATGCAGGCGCCAAGGTTCCCTGTGTGGACAACACCGGAGCCAAGGTCGTTGAGATCATCTCTGTCAAGAAGTACAGAGGGGTCAAGAACAGAATGCCCTGCGCAGGAATTGGGGACATGTGCGTCGTCTCAGTAAAGAAAGGCACACCCGAAATGAGGAAGCAGGTTCTCCTCGCAGTAGTGGTTCGCCAGAAACAGGAGTTCCGCCGTCCGGATGGGCTGCATGTGTCCTTTGAGGACAATGCCATGGTAATCACGGACGAGGACGGGATCCCCAAAGGCACGGACATAAAAGGTCCCGTAGCAAGAGAAGTAGCTGAAAGGTTCCCCAAGATCGGGACCACAGCATCTATTATTGTCTGAGGTGGCGAGCATGGTATCCAAACAGCCAAGAAAGCAGAGAAAAGCAAGATATAATGCGCCTCTGCATATCAGACAGAAATTCATGGGCGCAAGGCTCAGTGAAACGCTCTCCAAGGAATACGGTACAAGAAGCGCCGCAGTTATCGCGGGAGATACCGTGAAGGTCATGCGCGGAGATTTTAAGGGTACTGAAGGAAAGGTCCAGACCGTTTCTCTTCAGGACGGCACGATTGCTGTGGACGGGGTTATTTCCACCAAGGTGGACGGCACCGAAGTCCCAAGACCCATATACCCCTCCAATGTCATGATTACAAAACTGGAACTGAAGGACGGGCGCAGAGCATCAAGTATTAAGAAGTGAGGCAGGTGATTTTGTGACACACCAGAAAAGATTATCAATCCCAAAAAGCTGGAAGGCCGGGAAAAAAGGTTATAAGTGGGTCTCCACCACCCGCCCGGGGCCTCACAGCCAGGCACGCAGTCTTCCGCTCGGAATCATAATTCGCGACGTTCTCAAGCTTGTAGATAACAGCAGGGAAGGTAAGAGGATTCTTTCGGAAGGCAAAGTTCTTGTGGACGGCATTGCCAGGAAAGACCTCAGGTTCCCAGTCGGGCTTTTTGACGTAATTACACTCCCGCTCATAAATGAAACATACAGAATGCTCCAGGATGAAAAGGGGCGCCTGACTCTTCACAAACTGAGCGAGACAAACGTTAACAAACTATGCAGGATCGACAACAAGACTATCCTCAAAGGAGGAAAGGTGCAGCTTAACCTTAATGACGGGACCAACATTCTCGGCTCTAACGAGTATGGCACAAAGGACTCTCTGATTGTCTCAGTGCCTGACAAGCAGGTAGTAAAGCACCTTCAGTTCAAGGTCGGCAACCTGGCAATGGTAGTAGGCGGCCAGCACTCTGGAGAAATCGGAAAGATCAAGGAAATCAGGGAAGTTAAGAGTTCCAGACACAATACAGTCGCGATTTCCGGGGAAACCGATTTCGAAACGATTGAAGATTACGTGATTGTCATTGGCGAGGACAAGCCTGAGATTCGGCTCGGTGGTGAAGTAATTGAGTAATTCTATGCGCACTCCCGTTGTTGAGAAGGTAATTGTCCACATGGGTGTTGGAGAAAGTGGCCAGCATCTTGTAAACGCCGAAGAAATCCTCAGGACTATCACAGGGCAGGGAGTTATCAGGTGCTTTGCCAAGAGGACTCTTCCGGCTTTCTCGATTAAGAAGAACGAACCAATAGGCTGCAAAGTAACCCTGAGAGGCCAGAGAGCCCAGCAGTTTCTTGAGACTGCTCTGGGTATAGTTGATAAAACTCTCGTCCGATCCCAGTTCGATTCCCTCGGGAACGTCTCTTTCGGAATTGAAGAACACACTGATTTTCCGGGCATGAGATATGACCCGAATATCGGGGTTTTCGGAATGGACATAACAGTTGTTATCAAGCGCCCCGGAGAAAGAATCTGCAAGAGAAGGATCGCAGCAAGGAAGATCCCGACTGACCACCGAGTCACAGTCGAGGACGCAGTTGCTTTCCTTAACGAAAGCTATGGCGTGGAGGTCATGTAAATGGCAGAGACTATAAATAAGTCCGGAAGAGGAGTAAACGTATGCAAGCGGTGCGGGAGAAAGCAGGGCCTTGTCCGCAAA
>CAZSVY010000133.1:0-6019 GCA_964610495.1 uncultured Methanosarcinales archaeon | reverse complement strand
TGCCCGAGCAATTACTCCCCTATATCGGGATCACTAAATATGGTGGGGAACAGTATGGGCTTGAAAAAGCTGAGCAAGTACTTGGCACTGAACAACGTTTCAAGTACCATAAATCAAAACCAGCAAGCCAGCTTAGAAGGGAAAGAGAGCAGAAAGCAAAAGAGCAGAGAGAATAAGTTGGTGTGATGCCAACGTTTTAGAATATATTATTCTACTTTTTGAAATTTCGGCTGTATATTAACATTTTAGAATATAGTATCTTGTTGTCTCATGATGATTCGAAACAACGAGATACATTTTAGATTATTTGTACTATGTACGGCTCGGCCCGGTTCTATACCCTATTATTATATTCCCGAGCTGCTCCCTGCTTCTGCACAGGCAAATATCAAGGACAGGTGCGGAGACAGTCTTCTACATATCCCGTGACAATCTCTTCTACAAGTGCCAGAAATGGCACCACGTCGCTTGCTCTTTAAATTATATATGGAAGCTAACTCGCTTAAAAACGTCACAAAATATTTCAAGCTCATTTTTGCTTGACTCTATGAATTAAATTTTATAAAATTGCTATTTTGTCTAACCCCCAGGATCCTACGCTCCTAAAAACAGCTTATTCCCAATTATTTCAATAATTTAATCATTTCTCTTCCAAAAGCATACAGGTCAGCAGGACTTCTTGAGGATACAAAGTTTCCATCTACGACAACTTCCTTGTCCTCGTAAAGTGCTCCTGCGGCTATGATGTCGTCCCTTATGCCTATCCAGCAGGTTGCTTTCCGGCCTTTTATGACGCCTGCTGAGGCAAGAACCTGCGGGCCGTGGCAGATTGCGGCAACAGGTTTGTTTTCTTTGAAGAAGTGTCTTGCAATTTCAAGGGCACTTTCGTCAAGCCTCATTTTTTCGGGACCTTTTCCTCCGGATATCACGAGAATATCGTAGTCTGCAGGGTTTATGTCCTTAAAGGCTACATCAGCGTTAATCTCATACCCCTGCTTTCCTTTTATCGGCCCTTTCTTCATTGAGGCTATGTGTGTTGTAATTCCTTCTTCTTTCAGGCGGTGGTAAGGGTAGAAAAGTTCAAGATCTTCAAAACCATCGGCTCCGAATACAAGTGCTTTCATATGAAACTCCCCCGAGTTTAGTGTTACGGCTTTACCTTACGTTTTTATTTTCCTGATTCAATTTTTCGGATTAACCTTTCCGAATTTAATTTTACAGGTTTAGTTTTCGGATTTACTTTCCAGATTTAATTTTACAGGTTTAAATTTGCACACTTGATTTTGCAGATAGAAGATTAATCCTGCTGCACATATACCTTGTCTGGTTTCGAAAATGAAACAGGTAGAGTCGGCCCTGTCTGGCAGGCTTAAATTGCTTCAAGGGCCTGTTTGAGGTCTGCAATTATGTCTTCGGAATCTTCGATCCCTACCGAGAGCCTGACAAGCCCGTCAGTTATGCCTACTCTTTGCCTCACTTCACACGGGACACATGCGTGGGTCATCGATGCAGGGTGCTGAATAAGGGTATCCGTAGCCCCGAGGCTTACTGCAAGAGAACAGAGCTTTACGTTGTCCATGAGCCTCCGCCCGGCTTCGATTCCACCCTTTACCTCAAAAGAGATCATGCCGCTGAATCCGCTCATCTGCTTGCGTGCAAGTTCGTGCTGAGGATGGCTCGGAAGCCCGGGATACCTGACCCATTCTACTTCGGGGCGGGACTCTAGAAATTCCGCAACTTTTATGGCGTTCTCGGCATGCCTTTCCATCCGGATATGCAGGGTTTTAAGCCCTCTTATACAGAGCCAGGCTTCATGGGGGCCCATAATGCCTCCTGTATATCCGACAACCGCAGACATACGCTTCATGAAATCCTTATTTCCTGCAGCGATTCCGCCAAGTAGGTCTGCGTGCCCGCCTATGTATTTTGTACAGCTGCTGAGGGAAAGATCCGCGCCAAGCTCAAGAGGCCTCTGGAAATAAGGAGTTGCAAAAGTATTGTCCACAACACAGAGGGTCCCGTTTTCCCTGGCTATCCCGGCTATTTCGGTGATATTGCATAAGGTAAGTGTAGGATTGGCAGGACTCTCAAGAAAGACCATTTTTGTCTCGGGTTTGAAGGCTCGCTTCACATTTTCGATTTCAGAGGTATCGATGAAACTTACATCTATTCCAAGCCCTGGCAAAACCTGAGAAAAGAGGCTGTAGGTGCAGCCGTATATCACATCCGTCGAGATAAGGTGGTCCCCCTGCCTCAGGGCAGTAAGTGCAATTGCAGTGATGGCGGCCATTCCCGAGGCAAAGGTCTGCCCTGCTTCCCCACCTTCCAGCTCAGCAAATTTTTCAGCCAGAACCGCATGTGTAGGGGTATTTGGAGGAATCCTGGCATATATATATCCTGGTTCCTCTCCGGCAAACCTTGCTGCCCCCTGCCTGGTATTTTCAAAAATAAACGTTGAAGTCTGAAATATCGGAGTCGTATGTGCCCCGAAAACCGGGTCCGGCTTTTCTCCTGCATGTACACACTTTGTTGCGAACTTCAATTCTCTTTCCATTTCCCCAAACCCCTATCAAAATTAATCTCCGGAATAAGTATTTGCTTTTCCGGTAATTATTTGTTTGGCGGGAAGAAGTATCCTCACCTTTCGAGAGTTATAAAGAAAACTCGACTTTATCTCCAGGATTAACTCCTATGTCAGAAATTTTAAAATATAGCGGCTCTATATGTGGTGCAAAAGGTGCGATTGAATAAAAAAGACAAATTTGCTTTAGAAGCAATTTAAAACGCTACAGGAAGACCTTCAGTGATAAAATCCATACTCGATAACGACCTTTACAAATTTACCATGCAGCTTGCAGTGCTTGAACTTTTTCCCAAAGCTAAGGCTGAATACCGATTTACCAATCGAGGGCCCCAGCGCTTTTCTGCGGAATTTGTAGAAGAACTGGAGAAGATCATAGGCGATGAAATCTCGAAATTAGCATTAACGGAAGAAGAATACAACTGGCTTTCCGAACACTGCCCTTACCTGAAGCCTATGTACCTTGAATACCTTAAAAATTTTCGTTTCAAGCCAGGTGAAGTAAAAGTCTGCCTTACCGAAGAAAAAGATCTCGATATCCACATAAAAGGACCCTGGCACAGCACGATTCTCTGGGAAATTGTCCTTATGGCTGCGGTCTCGGAACTCTATTTCACAGCCATTGAAAAAGAGTGGAAAGGGGATTCCGAAAATAGCTGCACTTACGAATCCGTACTGGCTGCTTATGAGAGCAGAATTCTTGAAATGGGAAAAGCTCTTGAGGAATATAACTGCCTTTTTTCGGAATTCGGAACCCGCAGGCGAAGAAGTTCCGAGCTCCATGATCGGGTGATGAAAACCCTGACCGAGATAAAAACCCTTATGGGAACAAGCAACGTGTATTTTGCAAAAAAATACGGCCTGAAACCCATCGGGACCGTCGGACATGAGTGGATTATGGGCACCTCAGCGCTTGTAGGGCTAAGGTATGCAAACCGTTTCGCTTTTGAAAACTGGGTAGAAGTTTATAACGGAGACCTGGGAATTGCCCTTACGGACACTTTCGGCTCAAAAGCTTTTTTTAAGGACATGGACCTGAAGTTATCAAAAATTTACGACGGCTTCAGGCACGACAGCGGAGACCCTTACGACTTTGTGGATACTGTGATAGAGCACTACCGGAAAATGGGCATTGATCCCATGAAAAAGTTAATCGTTTTCAGTGATGCCCTCAATGCAGATACTGCGATCCGGCTCAAAAAATACTGCGAAGGCAAAATTAACTGCAGTTTCGGCATAGGCACAAGCCTTACCAATAACTCCGATTTCTTCCGGGAAAGCCCCCCTCTTAACATGGTCATAAAGCTGCACAGCATTGACGGCATTCCTGTTGTAAAACTGAGCGATTCCGCGGAAAAGGAAACAGGAGAAAGAGATGCCATTCGGGTTGCAAATTACATTTTCGGAAGAAAAGGGCTCGATGAATGATTTTAGAAAAAATAAAAATTAATGGCCCTCTTGAGAGTAGCAAAAAGGGCACGTCTTCCCGAAAAGGGACTCGTGCGGCGACTCGGGCGAAAAAGTGTTAAACTCGCCTCTTTACCCCCATATAGATAAATAGAGCCAAAAGTGGCAAGGAAAGTATTATAATATTCTTGATTTTGCCATCATGTTCCTGTTTATTTCCATTTTCTTCTTTTTTATTATTTGTAGTGTCCGAAGGCATGTCACTCTCATTTTCATTTATTGAGCCGTTTTTCGAGGCTTTTTCAAGACTATTTATTTCTCCATACTCTTTTTGCTCAATTTCCATTTTCTCGGACTCATTTTGTTCTTCGGTGTAAGCGGTTATCACAAACGGTGAAAATCCCGGAGTTCTGGCTTCGAAATAGGAGTCTTGGTCATCTTCGCCTGTTTTCTGCAACTCAAGTTTATTCCAAGATGTCTGGTTATATCTCCACAGGCATATTCCGGATTCTTCAACAGCGTTTTCCTTGATCCAGATGTTTTCCACCTTAAATCCGATACTTGCATTTTCGATATTTCCGGACAGGAGAGTTCTCGCGTTTCCGACTTGGATATTAACATTTTTATATATTTTACCAGGAGGAAGCTGTGGAACCTGGATGGATTTCTCTTTAAGCATCTCGATAGTTGCAGATGTTCTTTTAAAAGTTTTCTCAGGATCGAATTCCAGACTCGTTATGCAGGTTACATTCATCGGAAAATCAAATCTGACATGAGAACAACTGCTTATATATCTTGATGCTGTTTCCCTTGCAGCTATGTTTCTGGAGGGTTCAAGGCTGGTAATTACACCTCCCCCACTATGTCCGCCGCCTGAAGAAGAACTGCCGGATGGGTTTTGCATATAAGTTCCTGTATTGACCGAATCTCCATTAAGTGTAACAGCCATGTCATCCGGTTTCTTCCAGCCTGAGACTTCACAAAACTGGATTATGTAATTTCCTGCAGCAAGATTACTGATTATGTAATTGCTCGGGTTCCATTCCGTATCGGATCCGGTAGTAATCCTCCATTTCGCTTCGGTTTCAACAGCCTGCGGTTCAATAATAACTTTCAGGGAAGAAGTGTTAAGATCTGGAGAATAGATCCTGCCGCTTACTTCAGCCGAAGCAAGCAAGGTGTTCTCCGCAACTCGGATTGTACAGGATTTCTCGGAACCAGTACTGCCAGTTATTGCAGGTGCCCATTCATTTGCATATATTCCGTCACCTGCAGCTTCATCATTATGAGTTCCATCGTCAAACAACCTGAGGCTTAAACTAGGGTTAAGGGCGTCGGAAATGAACGTGGCCTGTACGGAATCAAGTCCGGGAATTGGATTTCCCTGGCTGTTAGCCACTTTTACCTTGATAAGCTCAGGCCTGCCCTCAACGAAAGAAAAATTACTAGCCGGCTCGATGATATTAATTGCAGGATTTCCGGCGTTTTTCGACACGTTAATGGAATAAGCATAAACATTGAACCCCTGCTGGTCAATATCTGCAGAAATTAGAGGGTCCCTTTCATAATCTCCTGTAAGGTCATTTTTCAGGGAGGCTCTTGCAAAGAAGATGATTTTCTCTGTTCCGCTATTCGGTTTTACCGTAATATTGAGAGTTTCTTCCTGTTGCGTATCCCATTGGGACTGTAGTAATTCGACTGATGGGTACTGTGTCGGGATCTCTCCTGCTTTTCCCTGGATCGGATCACCTATTGAATATATTTTGATGCTGCTGCCAGTGCCTTTCGTGCTTTCAATTTTTTCACCATTGGGGAAGGAAACTGAAATATGGCCTTCACTCGCATTTTTGCCTTCATTTTTCATGGTTATGGAAATATTTGCAATCTCGTCTTCAGAAATTGCACGAAAGGGTTCGATTCTGACATTTGTGATTTTTGGAGAGGAGAAGATCTCAGCTGAAGATACGAGTTCTATCATGGCAATATCCGAACTATTATCCGAACTGTGCCCTGTAAAAACTATTTTTGAGC
>CAZSVY010000132.1:0-8948 GCA_964610495.1 uncultured Methanosarcinales archaeon | reverse complement strand
TGGAGTTCTTATGACAAAAGTAGAAAAGGTACTACTGCTGCTCAAAAATATGGTGTACGAAAGCACCAGCCCGCAGGAAACTATCAAATTTGCGAAGTATTACAGAAGTAAAGGGCTCGACGTGCTGGTTATTCTCTGGGGACCTATGGGAGTGTTACTCGCAAAGAAAGATAAAACAAGAGGATCGCCAAAATACGATGCCGCTGTTCAGGAGTGTATCGACCTGGGAGTGGAGTTCCGATGCTGTCAGCTTGCCTCAGATATGATCGGGCTTAAGAAGGAAGAATTGATTCCTGGAATCGAATTCATCTGCTCAAAAGATGTCGCCGAACTCTTTCTAAGATACACCGAAGAAAACCAGCTAATAATTAATTTCTGAGCCTGAAAGATTTCTAAGAATTAAATCAGGTATTCAAGAAATAATGGTTTTAAGCAATAGATATGTTTTACTGTAGCTCTTTCTTAAGTAAGATTTTCTTCAATCTAATTATATCCTGCCCAACTGGTTCTTCAACCAGGGAATACGTGCCTGAAACAGGCCTGCAGAATATTTGATCTGCACCTCAACCCAATTTTAGCTATTTTTAAATCCTGGTTCGGCAGAGTTGCGGCTCTGCAGCCCGAGTTCCGTCTCGCCCGAGTCCCGTCTCGGGAGGACGGTCCGAACTGTGCTCTAAAACTATGCAGTGCGCTGCCCTTTTCGCACCCGAATTGCGCCTCGGGAGGACGCTGCCCTTTTCGCTCACTTCGTTCGCTCAAGAGGGCTGATTTATAAATCAAGATACTGAAGTGAGCTCAAGAGGGCTAATTCAGGGGTAAGGAATAGTATATTCTCTCAAGCAGGGTATATAAATGAAAAATTTCCGGGTTGCAGGTGGGTTCGTAGTTTGTATTATTTAGATTGGATTCGTCCATGCCCTATATAAGCTGAAAGTTGTCTGAGGACTGTCTGTAAATTGCACTTAATTTATTAGTTGACTGTAAGTTTGACTGAGCTATTAAGTCCGGTTTAACGGAGCTGTAACCGACTCTGAGAATCTTCCTATAGATCTTAAGTTTTATAAAGGAGTTTTGTAAACATTTTTTCAACGGTAGCGCAGACCGACAGAGCCTTTATGTTTGGTGCATATCTTTTAGACAGTTTCGGAATAATAGAAAATCTCACATCAAGGAATGAATTATATGTCAATATGCACATAATTAGAATAAAATTATAAAAACGCGGATCAAACGAGCGAGCGTTTGCGATCAAACGAGCGAGCGTTTGTGAATTATATGCCAATATGCACATAATTAGGATAAAAATGGATTTTAATATAAATATACGACTTTAAAATAATGAATTAATCCTGAATATTTCAGCCCTTCAATTAATTGATTTAAAGGTATGGAAAGAAAATAATTTAAGCAGGTGATTTCATGTTTTTACAGGATTACGAATTAAGTGAGGAAGAGAAAATTCTCTTACAAAAGGTTCTGGATGGGGATGTGGCTCTTCGCAAGATTGAGGAGCTTGCAGACCCGTTAACTTCAGTAAAACTCAGACGGCTTGCAATACAGGAGTTTGCAAAACTCGAGTTCGAGCACATTCAGAATTTTTCCCTTGATGTGGAAGCCGTATCGAAAAAGAATATTGAAAATATGATAGGCGCAGTTCAGATTCCGCTAGGGGTTGCCGGGCTTCTGAAGGTAAACGGCGAATATGCGAATTCCGAGTACTATATCCCGCTTGCTACAACCGAAGGAGCTCTTGTTGCCAGTGTAAATCGCGGCTGTTCGGTTATCACGAAATCGGGAGGAGCAAATGTCAGGGTTTTTGAAGACGAGATGACCAGAGCGCCTGTTTTTAAGCTTGAGAGCCTTGAGAGAACCAAGAAATTTTATGAGTGGGTAAAGTGCCCTGAGATTTTCGAACAGATGAAAGAAGTTGCCGAAAAAACAACCCGTTTTGGAAAACTGCTTTCCGTAAAACCCTTCGTGACCGGCACATACGTATACCTCAGGTTCTCGTACGATACAAAAGATGCTATGGGCATGAACATGGTGACTATAGCTACGGATGCAGTGATGCACTTGATAGAAGACGAATTCGGCGCACACCCCATTACCCTTTCAGGAAATATGTGTACCGACAAAAAACCGGCTTCCATAAGCACAATTCTAGGAAGAGGAAAAACAGTTGTAGCCGAGGTTACCATTCCAAAAGAGCTTGTCAAGGAAACCCTGAAATGTACGCCTGAATCCATGTTTGAGGTAAATTACAGCAAAAACCTGCTGGGCTCGGCAAGGGCAGGAGCACTTGGTTTCAATGCCCATGCCGCAAACGTTATTGCTGCGATGTACCTGGCCTGCGGACAGGACGCGGCCCATGTTGTCGAAGGAAGCACTGCGATTACGAGCATGGAGCTTACAAAATATGAGGAAATTCACTGTTCTGTTACTCTCCCTGCCCTGCCTGTGGGAACCGTTGGGGGAGGCACTGGTCTTGGAACCCAGAGAGATTGCCTGAATATCCTTGGCGTTACAGGCGCAGGTGATGTTCCAGGGATAAACTCCAGGAAATTTGCAGAAATCGTAGCTTCTGCCGTGCTTGCAGGAGAAGTTTCCCTTATCGGAGCCCAGGCTGCAGGACACCTGGCCCGTGCTCATGCCCAGCTTGGCCGTGGAAAGTTCTAACGCAACCGTTGCGCCGGTTGATCACGCCGGATAGGGCTTGGGAATTATAAGTATTTCTCAACCACAAGCGTTGCGCCGCTTGATCACGCCGACAATTCCGTTTTCGATCAAACCTTTTCTAAAAAGGTTTGTGATCACGCCGGATAGGGTTTGGGAATTATAAGTATTTCTCAGTCACAGGCGTTCGCCGTTTTCCAGTTTTGATCGAACTTTTTCTAAAAGTTCGCGATCAAACCTTTTCACAAAAGGTTTGCGTTGTGCCGATTGATCACGGGTTGTTTCAGTTGTGCCAAGCAAGGCGTGGAGAATTTGAGGGTATTAGGATAGGACCTTCGGGGTAGAATACGACCTCAGTAGAATTCGAAACAAAAGCTGGATTTTACCTGATTATATTCCAATTCAAGCAAGAAGTTCACTTACCCTTTAGACGCAGAATAGCGTTTACGGGGTCTATGCTTCCATTTTGTTTTACCGGAAGCTTATATCTCTATTTTTTAGCTGAGGATTTGTACTTTTTATAATCTTTATACTCTTTATATTTTTTACCGGATAAGCTGTATCTATTACCTTTAACTGGAGAGCTTGTATTTTCCGAAACATGCTCTTTTATAGAGATCAACGATATCGAAAATCAGGGAGAATGGAAAAAATGTATTATTAGATTATTATATAATTGTCATATAAATTAGAAATCCTTATTAGAATGCGGATTTGTAAACTTAGCATGGAGGCGGAATGAGTAATCCTGTGGATATCCTGGCCTGTGCGATTACTTTATTGCTTTGCTTTTTAATAGTATATACCGTACTGCAGGCGGATATATTGATACTCGGAATTGCTCTCGTTGGTTGTATTCTGTTTGGGAAGATTCTTTATTTATTTTAAGATATCTCAGTCTCCGGTATTCTCAAGCGATAAAATCGAAGTATCCGTACCTTAAGTATCTGTACTTTAAGTATCTGTACTTTAAGAGTCTCTGCTGTGAATCTGTAAGTGAATCCAGAAAGTACAATTCAAGCCTGAGACTGTTTGTTATGCTTATGTGCAGAAGTTTTAATTTATTTTTGATTAGTAGTTTTAGCTTTATTAACCTATTTTAGATTAGTATTTTTCTTTTTTAATTTCAGTTCTAATAGTATTCTCTTTTTGCCAATTTTCCAGACAAGGAGAAGAAGCAAGATTATTTAAGGTTTAATAATAATATTTCCTCGGGGAACTCAAAAGAAGGGAAGGCTAAATAGGGTCAGTGCCAACGGAATAAAGAAAATTGGCCAATAAAGTTTCTATTTTGCTGTTGTTGTTTAAACAGCTTGCAAGCTCAATTTTAAAGCATTCCATCCATCGTAGAATGCTCATACAATACTCACACAATAAAACTCGTACAGTTAAGACTGATACAATTAAGCCACATACATTAAGGCTTATACATAATACTCGCAGGATAAGATGAGGTTAAACTGAGCAAGCCAGAAAAGCTGAAGACAAATAGAAAATTAAGAAAAATATTGGGGGGTTAGGTTTCTGGACTATACGCTTCGAATAGGAGGAGAGGCCGGACAGGGGCTGCAGACAATAGGCGGAGCTCTTGCAAAGGTCTTTTCTCGAATTGGATATCATGTATTTTCGCACCAGGACTACATGTCCAGGATACGAGGGGGGCATAACTTTTACCAGATACGGCTTTCCGACCAGAAAATATCGGCCTCCAGAGAGATGCTCGATATTCTTCTGGCTCTTGACCTGAATACCATTGAAATTCACAGGAAGAGTGTGAAAGACGGAGGATTTATTCTCTATGATTCCGAAATTGCCAAGAAGAAATTTGAAGAGCCGGAATTCATAGATATCCCTTTCAGAAAGATAGCACTGGATGTCGGAAAGAATAGCGTTATGGCAAATACCGTAGCAACCGGGGCTGCACTTGGGCTGCTTGATCTGGGGATGGAGGCCCTTAAACAAATCCTGAGAGAAACTTTCAGAAGAAAAGGGGAAGAAGTAGTCCAGAATAATATAGCCTGCGCAGAAGCGGGATATAAATATGCTCTTAAGAATTGCCCCAGGTGCGAAGCCTTCGGAATTCGTGAGCCTGATAACAAAAGGCTTATGCTCATAACCGGGCTGCAGGCAATCGCGATGGGAGCAATTATGTCCGGATGTCAGTTTTATTCGGCATATCCAATGTCGCCTTCAACAGGAATTATGGAATACCTTGCTTCCAGAGCAGAAGAGTATCATCTCGTTGTTGAGCAGGCTGAAGACGAAATTGCAGCTATAAATATGGCGATAGGAGCCTCTTTTGCAGGTGTAAGGGCTATGACCGGAACGTCCGGAGGAGGATTCGCCCTCATGGTAGAAGGTCTTTCCCTCGCAGGAATGACCGAAACTCCTCTTGTGATTGCGGAAATGCAGCGCCCCGGGCCGGCTACGGGCTTTCCCACACGCACCGAGCAGGCGGACCTGCTTTTTATTCTTCACTCAGGCCACGGAGAGTTTCCAAGAGTTATTTTCGAGCCAGGAACTCCAAAACAGGCTTTTTACCTGACTAACAGGGCTTTCGAACTTGCGGAAAAGTACCAGATTCCTGTGTTCATCCAGTCCGACCAGTATCTCGCAGAATCTGAATGGACCCTTGAGAACCTCGATTCAGAGAATCTGATTTATAATGATTACCGGATGAGGGAAGAGGATCTTAAAGACATTGAGGACTATAAACGTTACAAATATTCCAGTACAGGAATTTCCCTGCTTGCAATCCCCGGAGAAGCCGGAAAACACCTTGTCGTAGCGGATAGTGATGAACATGACGAGGAAGGGCATATTGTAGAAGATTCCGAGACCCGCATCAAAATGGTTCAGAAAAGGCTGCTGAACAAACTACCGCTTATAAAAAAAGAAATCGAAGCTCCGTTTTTATATGGGGATCCCTCTCCGAAAATAGTGCTTGTAGGGCATGGATCTACTTACGGTGTAATAAAAGAAGTGGTTGATACCATTTCTAAAGATAAGAAAGTCGCAATGCTGCACTTCAGCCAGATCTACCCTCTTTCCGAGCGGGACAGGTTCGATTATATTGAACTTCTAGAGAATGCCGATCTTACGGTTTGCATAGAAAATAACGCCACCGGCCAGTTTGCAAAACTCATAAGGGCAGAGACAGGATTTGAATTCTCCCACCAGATTAGCAAATATGATGGGAGACCTTTTACAATCGAAAACCTGAAGGAGGAGTTGCATGCCTACATCTGAAGATTATAAAGGCCAGATTCCGGCCTGGTGCCCTGGATGCGGAAATTTCCAGATCCTTTCGACCATCAAACAGGCACTTGTTGAACTTGGTATTGAACCCTGGGAAGTACTTGTGGTTTCTGGGATAGGGCAGGCTGGAAAACTGCCCCATTATATTAAATGCCATACGTTCAATGGGCTGCATGGAAGAACCCTGCCTGTGGCTACGGCTGCAAAGCTTGCCAACCATTCCCTTCACGTAATCGTAGTTGCAGGAGATGGCGACTGCTACGGGGAAGGAGGAAACCATTTCCTTCATGCAATCCGCCGGAATCCGAATATTTCCCTGTTCGTGCATAATAACCAGGTTTACGGACTGACCAAGGGGCAGGCGTCTCCTACTACAGCCCAGGGAACCTACACAACAATTCAGCCTTACGGTGTCCTTCAGGAATCAATGAATCCACTTGCCATGGCGATTTCCCTGAACTGCAGCTTCGTAGCCAGGGGTTTTGCAGGCGATCAGGAGTATCTTAAAGAACTTATGAAAGCTGCGATAACGCACAGGGGCTTTGCCCTGCTTGACATTCTTCAACCCTGTGTCACCTTTAATAAGATAAACACGTTCAAATGGTATCGGGACAGGGTTTACAGGCTTGGGGATGACTATGACCCTTCTGACCGTATGAAGGCATTCGAAAAGTCTCTGGAATGGGGAGATAAAATCCCAAACGGGATCTTTTATAAACACGAGAGAGAAATCTTTGAGGAGAGAGTCCCGGCAATTCAGGAGAAGCCCCTTGTAAGGCAGAAGTTTTCTCTTGAAGAAGTAAAGCATGAGATTGAAAAATTTTATTAAAATCTCACCCTTTCTATTTTATTTAAACCGATTTTCTGAGATTTCGGCTTTGTTCAAGCGATATCGAACTCAAGAATTGCTCTCATAACTAAAGCTTATTTTGCGTGAGATTTGTTTGTGAGATCTATTTTTAAGACTTTTTATTTATGAGATTCTTGTTTTTGAGATCTATTTGTAAGACTTTTTTTATTTGCAAGATCTATTATAGATTTATTTTGTAGGATTCTTTTTCTATTTGTAAGATTCATTTGTAAGATTGATTTATGATTTCATTTGCGAATAATTTGTGAGACTCATTTGTGAAGTTAACTTTTATTTTCCAAAACGAATAGTACTCGTTCTAAGTTTTCTACATTTTATGTGTTTTTTGGGGCAATTCTAAATTTAAAAATATTAATATAATAAATTATGGATTTAGCAGGAAAAGTTAATAAATTAAGAGAGGGTAATTCTGTTTTAAAATTATTACTGTGTTGAGGGACTAATGAAAACTACGCCAGATGAGTAATAAATACAGAGCCTGCTAGAGAACCACGCAAATAAGTTCCTGCGCTTTATCTCCCACGGTAAATTTTTTCCAGGGCTAAGAGAAAAAAATCTTGATGATACAATCTTCTCACCTTCTGATGCTTTCATTCAAAATAAAAAAAGGAGTAAGATAGAATGAAAGGAATTTCTAGCATTTTTAAAAAAGGCGAAATAGCCTTCACTGCACTTGAATCTGCAATAGTGATGACTACTTTTATAGTGATGGCGGCAGTATTCGCTTATGTGATTATTGGGGCAGAATATGCTACTTCCGATACAATTACCACAATTTACGAAGGTGTAGAACGGACAGGTTCTTCCATTGAACTTGCGGGAGGCGTGATAGCAAAAGCAAGTGACAGTAAAGTAAACAATATCATTCTCACCCTTCAACTCGCGAAAGACCAGCCGCCAGTAAGCGTGGGAGCCGATAGCAGTCAAGGCAGGATGATCATATCTTATTCAGACCGCGCTACATATATAGCAAGTACGAACTGGACCAGGAATTTTGTCGGGGAGAACGATGGGGATGGACTGCTGGAGCAATATGAAAAAGTAGAGGTCAATATTACCGCACCACCCGACTCAACATTGCAGAGCACGGAAGCAGAGGATGTGGTTAACAGTGAATTCAGGCTTGAGATAAAGCCGGAGATCGGTGCAATCACGCCTGTATCAAGAATTATACCTCCGCAGATTGACGCTGTTATGAACCTGAAGTAAGCCTCAATGAGTTAAGGTTTTTCCTTACCTTGAAGACCTCAAAAGATACAGACAGTACTCAAATAAAAAGTCGAAAGAATTCCTGGCCTGAGAAGAGACCCGAAAGCCTGATTCACAAACAAAAAATGAAAACGATAGTGACGGGGAAAAGCCCGACACAGGGATACTAAAACATCAGTTCTTAAAATTTAGCTCTTACATTTTTCCACGGAGATGGAAAAGCCCGTCTTTTGCCTTATTAAGGTGTTTGTTGGCTTCCTCCATTTTATTGGCAGCTTCAAAGATATCCTCAGAAGCTTCGAGAAAACCATCTTTTTTGGCTCTCTGAGCCCATTCCCTGAAGCTCTGTATGTGGCTTTCGTTATGCTCGATCCAGTGTTCAATCAAATTCGTAAGGTTTTCATGACTGATTTCTTCAGTAATAGCTGTCCCTCCTGTTCAAATATATGCGATTCATGGTATAAATGCTCGCTGGATATAATTAAAATTCTTCTAATGTAAGCCGAAAAGATAGAAAATAGATAAAAAGGTAGAAAGTAGATAAAGAGATAGAAAATAGATAAATATCAGATAAAAATATGGAAGTAGATAAACCGAAGGGGATAAAATAATTTGATAAGCAGATAGTTTAAAACCCTTAGGATAAGGATCAGATTTCAAACTATCCCTCTTAAAAGCTCCCATTAAATTATCTGGCCTTAATTTCTCAGATTCAAACTCTCCTTGGATCAGTGATTTCACCTGATAGTGCCGAGGCTGCTGCGGTTGCAGGGGATGCAAGATAGATAAAACCACCTTTTCCCATCCTGCCTTTGAAGTTTCGGTTTGCGGTTGAAATACAGACTTCCCCTTCCCCGAGCACTCCCTGGTGGGCACCAAGACAGGGCCCGCAGCCAGGAGTTGCAAGCGTGACGCCTGCTTTGAGCAGGGTTTCCAT
>CAZSVY010000131.1:0-9385 GCA_964610495.1 uncultured Methanosarcinales archaeon | reverse complement strand
TCCATCCGGATAGTAAATTACCTGCACTCCTTCAAAATATACGCCACCAGGATGCCTGTACCCGTTTGAACCGCTCCAGTCAAAGTTCAGCCAGTATTGAAGCTCCCCTTCTTCAAGTTCCCTGCCTGAGTACCAGATATTTTCGGCATAGGAATATCTGCCCTGTACGTACCTGAGAATCTCATAAGCAGTTTCTTTACTATTCCCTATGTAAAGTTCAGGATAGGCGTGTCCGTAGTCTTCTTTTGTTGCAGTAACGACCCTTGTATTGAACCCCATATTCCTTAAAAGGGCAGACATGACTATGGAATAGTCGTCACAGTCCCCTTTATAACCGTCGTTTATAGTCTGAGCAGCCCCGAAGAAGAACTCGGCATTTTCGTCATAACGGTACTTCCAGTTCCGGTTCACATAATCAAAAACGTCACAGGCGTCTTTAATATCATATCCGGAGGTCTTTCCGGTTATATTGAAGACCTCAGATGCAATTATCTCATTTCCTGATCCGATGCCTCTCTGGAAATTCAGGGATAGCCGCCTGTATTCCTTAGGATAAACTACATTTAATTTTTCTTCGGGATAAATCGGGACATCAGGGATCTCAGGAGATATGGATCCTGCCGAATCAGAATCACTCTCGTTCCCTTCTATTTTACTCCCTTCTTCTGATCCGGGATCATCAGGCTAAGAACTATTCACTCTGTCAGGTATTAAGTCCTGTATATCCGTTACCAGATCTTCGGGATCCGGATCCGAAACAGGAATTTCATCTGTAGCCGCAGGATCTATGCACCCGGCAGTAAATCCAGAAAGGGTAAGCAAGAAGAGAAGCAAGCCAAACAGACTTAAAGATTTTATCCTTATCACACTGCCAGTTCCCCAAAACACGATATAAATTTAAAATTGAAAGTAAATAGATAAGGTTTGAACTCCTAAATAAACCTGTAAGGATAAACCTGTAAGTATAAATTCGAGAGTTGTAAACCTGTAAATTGCAAACTTTTAAGCATGAAACTTCCAGGATTACAGGATAACTGGCAGAGAGATAATATTCCCGGAGCGAGAACTTAAAAAGCTTATATTCCCCGTTTCCGTTTCAAAAACAGCCCGCACTTACAGTAATCAAGTCCTTCACAGTATTTGCCTCCTTTCTGGAAATGCGAACACGAAGTACGGTATTTGCATTTATTCCGTATTGTAAAGGATAATATACCCATTTTTAATGCCTTCCCACATATATTAAATACTTCCTCCATATATATAAGAGGTTCTGTTGTCCTTTACCTTCCTTACATCCTACCTTTATTACCTCAACTTTCAGGCCTTAACGATAACCAGCACCACAACTATCTTCAAGCCTTCTGGTTTCAGCATCCGAGCTCAAAATTAATGGATTAACCAGCACCGAAGATACCTCAAATATACTATGGAGACCTTCAAAAGTTCTTATCTATTGGTTAAATGGACAAAATATTAACAAAATCGGATTCAAAAGAGAATTCAAAAGAGAACTCAAAAGAGAATTCAAAAGAGAATTCAAAAAGGATTCAAAAAATAGACAGGCCAAACTTCATCAAAGTGTCAATCTTTTTTTACCCAATTTCCTTTCGAATCTTTCTCATATACTCTCTTGACTGCGCTCCAGGCAACCTTGTGGGCGGTCTCTTCTCTCGATGCGTCTCCCCGTCGTTCGGAAGGTTCTTTATATTCTTCCCAGGCACTATTGAAAGCTTCCCTGTAGATATCCTGTCCGTGTTCCGGCAGATTCTCCGTAACTGTTTCCGGTAGTTCGGAATTGCTCTTATATGGCATTTATTTCCCCCATTTAAATATGGGAGATTATTTTTAAAAGGGTTTGCATTAAACCCGGAGGGATCAGAATTTCCTTATGGTGACCAGGATCTACCAGTATCTGCCGTAACCTTCTCATACCTCATTCCCCTGGAGCTAAAGTTTCAGCGCGGCGCCGGAACATCCCTGAACAGGAGCTAAAGGCAAAGGTATCACAGTGGATGCATCAACTATCTACGTATTCTCCTTAACCTGGGAATGTGGATAACAGCGCTGGAGGTATTCTCGATGCGGGCTTAAGGAGATATCCTGTGCTTACAACCGTCTCAAAATCGAAAACAAACGAAATTACAAAAATGGCTTAAGAATAAAACCGGTTTTTAGTGTATAGGCCAGTTTAATCCTTTCCGGTCAGTTCAATCCTTTTTGTCCCTTTATACCAGAGTAAGAAGTTGTTAAAAATAAGTAATATAGTTTAAAATAAGCGTCACAATGTTTCATTCATCTGCTTCATACTATAAGCTCACAGAAGTTCAACTAAAGTAATACATTTCTGCAGATCGTATCCTGATCGAACAAAGAGAATTGCTTTTATCGGATTTTGCCTGCGGGTTTATGCTAGCACAGGGTTCCGGAATGCTTTTTAGTGTTGCTTTTCCCCATGTTATTCCCGGAAGTGCTTCCGGTTATTTTGAAATATGGTAGCCCTTTAATGGCCAGATTGGCCATAGCGTTCTCGATATCCAGAGTAGGTTCCTTAATTTTTTCCGGGCCTGCTATGGCGTTGAGCAGCTCCGCGAGCGCAGGGCTGTTCGAGTTCCAGGTGCCGTCGCTCCGGGTCTCGGCTGTAAAAATTTGCCATTCGATTTTAACTGACATAATATTCCCCCTCTCAAATATGCATTGTCCTTTCGGACTGCGCACTTAAAAAAACAAAAGCTCATTAATAATCTGATTTAATTATTTTTATAAGCTCTTGCCTATAATGTTATATTAATCTTATATCATATATAACTCGACTTTCTAACTAAAAGCCCAAACTTTTGAGAAGGAAGGGGTGGACGAAAAGAGGCTGCAGTGTGAGAGAATTTACAATTTTACAGACTTTAATCCCGTCTTAGCGGGTTTAGAACTCTAAACTCCTGGATTTCGGGAGTTGCGGCTTATACACGGCTTAAGAAGTCCAGCACAAGCCGATTGAATTCTGCAGGTTTTTCCATATTCGGCACATGCGCAGTATCGGCCAGAATAACCTTTTTTGCTCCCTTTATCCTGTTTGCCAGCAGGTCAGCCGCCCTCAGGATTTCAGGATGGTCCAGAGCGCCAGATATAACAAATACCGGAACAGCGATCTCGACAAGTCTGGAAACCGCTGGTGGGTTTAGCGGATTAAGGGGATTAGCGTCAGCTTTTGCCCAGGTACCATTTTCCACTGCTATCCTGTTCATCTCGGCTGCGCACTTGCGGACATCGGAGTCAACCTGTTCGGACCGGCGGTAGATGCCATCAACCCAGAGGTGTACTTGCAGTTCACTCACACGCTCCAGGTCACCCTGTTCAATCGCCTGCAGCATATCCAGAACCTGAGATGGCGGCTCCCCCTGCATTTCAAAGCCGCCTGGGGTCCCGCTGACAATAATCAGCGATTTTACCATTTCAGGATGTTCGAGCGTGAAATCTATGGCCATTTCTGCGCCCATAGAGCAGCCTAACACATTTGCACGCTCGATTCCGAGTTCCTGTAGCAGGCAGTAAAAATCCTGACGGCGGGAAACCGGCCCGGTTGCAGGGTCGGATCTCCCGAACCCGCGCATGTCGAAACGAAGGACCCTGTAGTGTTGAGTAAAAGCATCCCACTGCGCGTCCCACATGCGGCTATCAAGAAAGCCTGCGTGGCAGAGCACAAGCATCTCGCCTTTTCCTTCTATCTCATAATAGAGCTTTCCGTCTCCAGGTTCAGCATACCCGACAGCCATGTTCAATACCTCGCAGTTTATTATTTTGCCATTTACCTGTTATTCAGGAGAAATAAAGAGCTAATCTTTGCCCTTGAGGATTATTCCGGCAATTTTAAAATTGACAGATCAGGAAATCTTTTGAGGCCGGATACTGAAGTTGTCAGAATTCCCCTTTCAGTTTCGGATCTTGATTGTTCGCATTTTGGCCCTTTTTGTGTACAGCCTCTAGCCCTTATAAAATAACATTCCTCAATCCTATAAATATAACTCTGCACCAGCGACAAGAGTTTAACCTTTCTGAGGTATTATTTTAACACTTATTTTAACACTTAACATGCGTGCTAACAATTAATATTCGTATGTCTTAGATTAAATGACGAATCAAGATGAATTATCCTGTTTTTACAACGGTTTCCAAAATATTCGTTATATAAAGCTGGAAATGTCAATTTCATTTTTGGAGTTCGAATTGACACTAATATTTACCCCGAAATCGAGAGTAGTAAGCGAGAAAAATCCTTAAACCATAAACAATGGTTTATATTATATTGATAATTATAAACAGCCTATTATGAATTCATCCTGAGCGCTTTTGTATAAGACTGGGGCTAAAAAGAAATTTACTGAACAATAGTACAGAAGGGATTTGTTCAAGCAGTCGCTATATGATTTTAAAAATAGCCGGGCTAAATGTAAAAATTGAGATGAGGTTTTATGGCGCCGATGGATATGATGATCTTTTTCCTAGAGATCGCTGTGATGCTTTTTATGGCACTGTTGTGCGGCCAGGTAATGCGTATGTTTCGCTTTCCTGCGGTTCTGGGTGAGCTCTTTGGCGGTATCATCCTCGGCCCGACAGTCTGGGGATGGCTCAGTCCAAGCACGTATGACTGGCTATTTCCAGAATCAGGAGCTATTTTCCAGGGCAGAGATGCCCTTATCCAGATCTGTATGCTGTTCTTTTTGTTCGCAGCAGGCTTGGAGATGAACCTGAGCCTAGTTAAGAAACGGAGCGTTAACATAGCCTGGGCCAGTTTAATGGGTATAGTAATACCATTTATACTGGGTTTTGGGATGGTCTTCCTGTTTCCGGACACGTGGGAGGAGCATTTCCAGGGTAGATTATTGTTTTTTGCGATGTTCATGGGCACAGCGCTGTCAATATCTGCCCTTCCGGTTATTGCCAGAACCCTTATGGATCTGAATTTAATGAGGACAGATATGGGAATGATCATTATCGGCGCCGCAACTATTGATGATCTTATAGGATGGTCTTTATTTGCCTTTATTTTGAGTAGTTTCGCGCCTGAGAGCATAATGGATATTCCACCTTACATGACTTTTATTCTTGTATTTTTACTGTTTGCTTTCATGCTTACCATAGGGCGAAAAATAGCACAGAAAATTCAAAAATCGTTACAGTTCGATATGTCCTGGCCGGGTTCATTTCTCGGAATAACCACAATCCTTATTTTGTTAGCCGCAGCCTGTGCTGAAGCAATTGGGATACATGCTGTCTTCGGCGCTTTCTTAGTGGGCCTGGCGTTTTCCCAAGGTCATGAGAAGCGTAATGATGCGCATGAGATGATTCACCAGTTCGTCATGTATTTTTTTGCTCCTCTCTACTTTGTTTCAATTGGACTGCGAGCGGATTTCGTGGCATCATTTGACCTGACCCTTGTGCTTGCAGTTTTTATAATTGCATGTATAGGAAAGATACTCGGTGTGACATTTGGCTTGATGATAAGCAAATTGCCTCTGAGGCAGTCTGCCATCATAGGTGTTGCCATGAACGCAAGGGGTGCTATGGAGATGATACTAGCTACCGTCGCCAAGGACGCTGGACTTATCGATGACCAGGTATTTGTAGCTTTGATTATTATGGCGCTGCTTACATCTGCTATAACAGGCCCGGCAGTCAGCCGATTAAGTGGTCTTGGTCATTATGAGGCTGATTAAATACTATCAAATTTTTTCGGAATCAGGAGAGTCTCTATTTTAACCCCGTTTCAGGAGAAGCTTTCTTCGTGTTCAGGAGATTCTCTTTAACTATTAGGAAAATTCTGCGCTAACTTAGAAGCTCTAATTCCTGTTTTAGCGGATCTATCCGCGAATTTCTTAATGATAAGTTTGAATTGCAGTAAGTTTAACCAGAAGAATAGATAATGACGGTATAATACAGTAAAGTGAATATCTAAAAAGTGAAAACGCATTGATTTATACATAAGCAATATCATTGAGTTAAGGGGTTAATACATAGTTATTGGGCGGATATGATGCAAAGTAATGATCTTATTAAAGAGCAGATATTGCAGTTAAAAATAGAAATCGCGCAGTTAGAGGCCGAAGTTAACAAATTACAAATTATGATAAATGAAAAAAAATACGCTTTGAATAGATTATCAGAACTATTAGAAATACGGGGAGTGGCCTTAAACGACACTAAGTGAACATATTCAAAGAAAATTCAATTCCTGTTCTGATAGTTCTCGCTTACGGATCTGAAAATCATTTGACAATCTCTGGACAGGGTTCACTATTCCTGTTTTTCATTGCATAAAATTTAGATTATTTATATACACAACTGATTCTAAGCATTCCGAACTTTGGACGTTAAAAGCAAATAAAACCGATAAACCCCTGTATAGTTTTAAAATGGGTCTATATCGACTTCGCGGGGACGGTACACAACAGCACGAAAGCATAATTAAATGAATGCAGTGTTGAAAAAAAGAAAGCAGCATGGAAACTGTGAAAAAGTATTATAGGTACAGGTAAATATATAATATATGTTGCTGAAATCTCCGATTTTAAGTTAAAGAAATACAAGAAGCACCTATAATCAAAAAATAATCAAAAAATAATCAAAAAACAATCAAAAATAATCAAAAAATAGAATTCTTAAGCTTTGATTCGAATTTATACGAAATCTTTTATAAATTCCCCAAATAGCTGTCTGGATTTTTCGAATCCTTTATCTATCCCATCTAAATGGTTTTTGGTATAAAGCGGTTTTTCGACAACAAGAGTGTCTAAAAGCAGGTCAAATCTATCCTGTAAGCTTTTTATCTTTGCATTTCGGTCTTCACTGAAATTATTTGAATTGGAATGAACAAATTTTTCCGCATTTTCCTCAAAAGCATCCTTGGCTATTTCAAGCCCCTGGTTTATTCCTTCTTTATAGTCGGAGTAAGGCTGCCGATCCTTATTCTTATCGATCAGCTTACTGAATATTCTAACTGCATCTTTAACTTTTTGTTCATCCAGTCTACCCTCTCCTTATTTATAAAAACGAAAAAGCTGCTTATGCCAGTAGAAAGAAGTTTCATCCTGATTAGATTAATCTCGCTCCAGATAATTAATTGATATATTATTTATATATACTTATTTCGTTCCCGTTGCAGGGAGTTTTGGCTTAGAATAAGATGACTTCCTACCTGTCTCAAAAGAATTGGATTCTCCTTTCTGCATCACAGCCTTTTTATAAACCCGGTCTTTATTCCCCTTTCAAACCCTGCTTGCTCATAGAATCTAAGCTTGCTTTCTTCCTGTCTTCCGGTTAACAACACAACTTTATAACAATTATTCTCCTTTGTAGTCTCCACAGCTTGCTGTAAGACTGCAGTCCCATACCCTTTGTTTCTATACTCGCTCTGGGTTACCACATTTTCTATTAACCCAAATGGCCTTCCGCTCCGTGTTAAATTCTTTATTATAGCCAGCATACACACCGATACCAGCCGTCCATCTCCTTCTACAACAAAATAATATCGCTCAGGGTCATTGAAAATCTCTCTCCACAATCAGGTTATATAATCCGTTCTTTTGAGATCAGGATCATCAGGATTTAAATATTTATATAAGTCAAGCAGTTTATCTAATTCATCGAATTTTATAAGTCTTACTTTATTTTGAATGATATCACGCTTCCATTTATCCTGCAACGCTTGCTGATAAAATAAGGCTTGATGATACTAATTTTCATTTCTTATATTTCAGTTCTTATGTTTCAATTCTTTTTAGTGGACTTTGTTATCGAATTCTGCGAATTTCCGATCTATTTTAGAAGCCATTTCAGTTCCGATCGGGTTGTAGTGGATCATGCTCGCGAATTCGGAACGTCTGGAGAATAAGATTGGAAAATTAAGCGAGATGAGAGGAGTAAAGAAAAAATAAAAAGCAAAGAAAAAAAGCAAAGAAAAGAAGTAAAAAGTAAAAAGGAATAAAATCCAGGGAGAATAAAAAATTAGGAAAGAATAAAAACAAAAATTCCGAGCTAAAAAGCGAAACCGAAAATGGATAAAATGAACTAAAAATAAAATAGGTAGTAAAAAAGGTAAAAATAATTCAAAATCGGCATGCGTTAAAATTATATCTTCCACTTCTTCATCTGTTCTTCACGCCATTTCTCCATTGCTTTCCAGATGGGCAGAGGATCAATGCCATGAACTTTGATATATTCGTCCCGCATGTACTCATGCATGTTTCCGTCTACGAAGCGTAAGGTAGCCTGATCGGGCTGCAGCCTTGCTCCCGCCGGTATTGCTGCAGGGTTTATGCAAACATCTGCACAGTAGCGCCATTCTTCCCCGCCGCCTGTTGATTCTATCCTGAACGGCTTTCCGCAATTCGGACAAACCCCAAACATTGTCTGATCTTCTTTCTGATCCATAATTTCCCCCGTACGACTGAAAAAATTCCAATTCATCTAAATATTGCGTAGGAGACTATATATTTCATTTTATATATCAATTTTGTCTGGCACTCAGTCCTTTTTAAATGGCTCTTACTCACCAGTCTTTATAAATGTACCAGATTCTCCTGCCAGAATAGTTTAAATCTTTATTTTGAGGGATCTTGCTTGCGAATCGGTAATCCAACCGCAAAATTCTCCGAACTGAATAGCAAAACCCCTGAAGAAATACAAAAAATGTAAAAAAATAAAAAATCTAAAAGTTATAAAGAAAGTAAAGAATGTGAAAATCATAAAATAGAAGAGATGTAAAAAAAATAAAAAAATAAAAATAAAAAAATTATAAAAAATTAAAGCTGGTTTTATCCAGCTAAAGAATGTACTTATTCCTTCCTTACACTTTGCTATACTTTGAACATTTCCAGGCAAAAAACTTACAGCCACAGGACAAAATTGCGAAAGATGTCGACAAAAACAACAATGTACATACTGAGATTTGTATTTCGGTCGTTGACGTTTTACTTGCTCCTTTTTACCTTCATATGGTATTAAGAGCACGATAATATAGCATCCTTTTTAACATTTTCGGTACGTTTCAATTTCCAGGAGTTTCAAGTCGGTCGTTATAACTGCGCGGCCAGGAGGGCAAAATCAGAAGAAAATCGATTCAATCCCGGTTCTAATGGCTCTTGATAACGAATATTCTTAATTTTTGGGATTATTTTTCTCTTTTTTCCTCTCCCGCAGGGCTGTAGTTTCTGCCGGTCTTCATCTCCCGGAGAGCCTCAACCTCAACTTTTTCCTCTTAGGCTAGAAGGCTGGCTCTGATGAATGTGACACCTGCCACGTCTGCGATAACCCGCCGCCCTGGGTCTTCGGGCGCGAACCAGAGGCATCCTCTTCCATCAGCCTGAGTTCTTCCCTGAGTTTAGCATCTTCTCCT
>CAZSVY010000130.1:0-5776 GCA_964610495.1 uncultured Methanosarcinales archaeon | reverse complement strand
GCTGCCCATGGCAGGCAGGTAGAGCGCAACAAAGGGGACATTAGAAATAAGCTGACTAAGTCCAATGCTGAGCGCAAGGATAGTTGGCACAGAGCCCAACTGCGGAGACATCCTGGCAAGCAACTCCTGGCATGTCCCGGAAATCCACACGCTCTGCATTAGCACAAACATTGAAACGAAAAAGACCAGAGTTGCCCAGTCAATATTTTTCAGGATTTCAACACGCTTTCTACTGAGCAGGACAGGCGAGGCAGAGAAAAGAGCAATCCAGCTCAGGTTGAAGTCCCACGCAGGCAAAAATTCCACCAGGAAAATTTTACAGGCTATGAGAATTAGCAAAAGGGAAAGAGCCATTTTTGAGGCACTGGCAAGTTCAGGGTCGATAATGATCTCTTCGGAGTGGATCAGGGTTGATTTTCCGAATTCCTCCCGGAAAAAGAGTTTTAGCACGGCATAAGCAATTAAAAGGCATATAAGGGTTGGAAGGGCTAGTGAACGCAAAAATGTTACAAAAGGAGTATCCAGGTTTCCACCAATTGCTATGAGGAGGTTCTGCGGGTTTCCTATAGGGCTCATAACGCTTCCTGTAGTTACCCCGAACGCCAGGGAAAAGAGCATGAGTTTGGGAGAGATATCGTACTTTCTGGAAAATCCCAGAACGAGTGGGGTACCCATGATAGCCAGGGTATCGTTCATAAGGATTGCAGAAAGGATCCCTGTAGAAAAGAGTACAAGCAAAACAAGCTGGTCCGTGTCTCTTGCCCTGGAAACTATCCTGTTCCCGAGCCAGGCAAGGTATCCGCTCCTGTTAAGTGCCTCTCCCACGCAAAAAGCCCCGAAAAGAAAGATGAGCACGTCCATATTAATCGCCTCAAGGGCTTCTTCAGGCGAAATCTCGCCGAGCAGCAGTACCAGTATCGCTCCAAAAGTCATGATCTGCCAGATCTGCAGCCTTAAAGATCCGACCTGCCTGAGAGCAGTGAGTACAAAGACGCCCAGAAGAATAAGTACTGAAAGGTCAGGTAAAGATACAGGAGAGGACAGGATATACTCGGTTGCCATAAGACCCACAAACACCATAACATAAATTTAGAATGTGAAGCCAGCTTAAGTATAAAACTCCTGCGCTCGTGAGGAGATTTTCCGCAAGAAAGCAATTTTAAGGATATGGAAGATACGAAATCCTTAAACGTAGACTGATAGATATTTTAAAGTATGACAATCTGGTTTCCTTTTTCTGCAACCATCTGTCAGGAAGGAGCTTTCTACGTCTCAATCTGCCCTGAAGCTGATATAATTTGCAAGGGAAATACCATTGAAGAAGCTATTGAAAACCTGAAAGAGGAAATGGAAAAACTCCTGGGGGAAGAGCTATCCCAGGGATTTTCGAAAATTAATTCTACTGAATTTGAAATTTATAGATCTCTTCCTGAAACATAGATGCACCTTATTTCAATAAGGGTAGCTGTCAACAATTTAGCAGTACTTTCATCAGACGAGTGAAAGTACTTCGTTAGGAATGTAAACTTTGCCTGTTATCGGCGCGTAAACAATTATGCCTTTGAGTTCGTGAGTTACACCGTCCTTGATAAGAAGGTTCTTGCTAACAGGTAGTTCGGCATTTCCGATTCTCAGTACAGGGTTTGAAGCATCTGCCATATCCAGCAAATACTCATTTTGGTCCAGTTGTCCATCCCCGTTGTCTCTGGAGAAAGCCTCCCCAACTTCTACAAACAGGCACCTGCTTGTTTCATTCAGGTCAAAACCGATTTTTTCAGCAACATATTCCGCAATTTCGGTATTATCCAGGTAGCCTGATGGGTGGTCAGGGCCGTAAACCCACAAAGGAACATCATCTCCCAAATGCCCGTGAGTAGTCCAGCCGATAACTGTGTGACTCCGGCTGATTACTTCGCTGATGGCATAGTCAAGTGAGAGGCCTTTTCCATTGTCGTACAATTTAAGAATTTCAGCTATATCCTCGTCAGTTGCATCAATGCCCCACCAGGTCTTGAGCTGGGTTTTGATGTTTTCGGGAGAGAGATCTTTTCCTATTTTTGCTGTAACACCTAAGGAGTTAAGTTTCATACCTTTGAGAGGCTCAATAACTTCTTCTACCGTTGTGGAGTCGTACTCGGAATCGGAGTAACTGCCAATAGTCATGCCACCTGTATTATGGTCAGGAAAGGCCAGGACAAGAGTATGCCCGTCTTTTTCGGCAAAGTCCACTGCAACCTTAACAGCTTCGTCAAAAGCCAGGAATTCGGTAACAGCATAGATAGGGTCATTGGCATGGGTTCCCCCGTCCACCTGACTGCCTTCAACCATAAGGAAGAAGCCGTCTTTGTCCTGGGAGAGGAGCTCGATAGCTTTTCCGGTCATATCTGCAAGAGAAGGTTGATCAGGCGCAAGGAATGGCCGGTTAATGTCTGAAGCCATGTGACTGCTGGCAAAGAGACCCCATGCCCTTCCAGTAGTCAGGTTCGACATCTCGTCTCTGGTGTCAACAAGCTGGTAGTTTCTGTCAAGAAGTACCTGTGTCAGATTTTCTCCGTCAGTCCTTTTTCCTCCCTCGGCTACAGGTATGAGATAACCGGAACCGCCGCCAAAGACCACATCAATATCCTCATAAACCATATGTTCCATGATTTCATTCTCCATATCCCTATCATGGATATGGGAAGCAAAAGCTGCAGGTGTGGCATGGGTTACGCGGGAGGTTACCACAAGTCCGGTAGCCTTGCCTTGAAGTTTTGAACCTTCAAGCACTGTTGCAAGCGGGCTGTATTGCAGTTCTTCAGGAGGGGTTTCCAGCGTGCTCAGGACAGTCTCGTCAGCCGGGCCAACGCCCACAAATCCGTTTGTTGTTTTATACCCTGTAGCAAATGCCGTTGCTGCAGAAGAGGAATCCGTGATAACCGAGTCAGTACTGTAAGTTGAGATTGTTCCGGCCATCATTTCATCAACCTGGAGGGGTTTTCCGCTGTACCACCGGGCAAGCGTCTGTACACTCTGGGAACACCCATCAGGGACAAGAATGATGACATTTTTGATTCTGGCTTCCGAGTCCGCTTGAAGCTCGTAATCGACATCATTACTGAGAACGCTAATTTCGTTCGGGGAATCGTTTAAAGCTACTGCCGGAGCGATGCATCCGAGAAGTAGCAGGCTGACAATTGATAGAATAAATAAAGCGTGTAGTCTCCTGGTCTCCATAAAATACCTCAACACCAAAAATAGTTCTTTTTATAACAGGATTCAAGAGCAGGTCTATTTCAGACCTTACTCAGAATTTTATATTCCGATTTAAAAAAGGAACTAAACATATTTGAATTTTTCACATATGTCATTTACTTAACCATGAGGATAATATTTTGAAGATGAGCCCGTAAAATTGTCTTTGTATTCTCACTATCGAATGAAATGTTTATTATTTTCTTCTCATACTCCATCGAAAAGTCATGTACCCTCTTTCTGAGATCGGGCAGACCAGGAGAAGGTAGAACGCATTAGAATTTCATTAAAAGGTGTTAATAAAAAATAGCAGAAATAAGAAGCATGCACATTAAAAGAAGAGTAAGAAAAAGCCCGAAAGCTTCATGTTCCCTTTACCGTAGCCCCCGATACGGTCGATCCGAAGATACGCTCCCCCAAGCATATTCAGAACAGGATCAAAAGCTTCCGGGCAATTCTTTTACCTACTATTCATACCCGTTACTCACTCGTTCTGTTCTCCCCTAGTACAATGTATAATTATCCCTGTAATTATTTTAAATTAATTCTACTAAAAATTAGTTTCGAACGAAAAATGCTTTCGCATAAAAAGTTTTAAAATCGAAGTATAATTTCAGATTAAATGAGTTTTTAGCGTTAACCAGGGATTAATAAGCCTTGAAAAGGAAATACAGTAATAAAAGGTTTGATCATCAGGTAATTTACAGCTCATTATCCGGCTGAAGCTTTCAATAAAAGTCTTCAAGGAAATTTTTAACTCTTTAAAACCCTAAAAGAGACATGGGAAAGAAATAAGAAGTATTACTCAAAGACAAATTTTAAAATCACAAAGCGAAGACATATAGCAGAATAACCTTTTGTTATTAGAAATCACAGCAGAGGAACTAGCAGATAATAGAAAGAGAAATAAGATAACAAAAGAGTCAGAAAAAAATGGAAGAGAAAAGTCAATAAAAAGTGAGAAAAAATAAAAGGTTAACAGGACAACAAAAAGGTTAGAAAAATGAAAGAGTAAGTAAAGAACAAAAATCAGAAGAGAACAAAAGGGTTAGCAGGGTTAGTAAATCCGGAAAAACCGCAAGAAAATACCCGGAGGTGCTGCATCCGCTGGCTGTATCCCCCAATAAAGCCTCCCCGAATATTATGCTCCCCCAAGCATACCGGTTCGAAGAAAGATCAGCGACTCCAGGTCATTCTCTTATTTATTGTGGTAATTCCCCACCTCACTTCCCAACTCCAGAATATACTAAGAACATAAATTATTTTAAATTAATTATATGAAAAATTGTTTTTAATCAAAAAAGAGTTTGACATAAAAGATTTCAATGCCAGCAAAGAGTCAAATTTAGAGACTCCTATTTTCTGGCTAACAGAAATTTATATTTCCAACTCAGAGCACAAAAATGAACTGATAATCGATAAAAAGAGTTGTGTAGTAAACTAAAAGCATGAGATAAGTAGCAGAATCGGCATATAAACCAGGGAATAAGAGAAAGAGAAGGCAGAAAAAGAATACTTTTTAACTTTTACTTTTTAACTTTTTAAAAGTTCTAAAATAACAGATAAAGGTAAGAAGAAATTAAGATCAATACGAAGTCAAAATTAAAAAGAAATTGAAACTAAAAAGAAAGTTAAAATTAAAAGAATTGTTTAAAAAAATCGTTAAAATCATGCAACGGCTTAGTAAGAAGAAGCCCGAGAGCAGTATAGTTCATTTACCGTATCCCCCAATACAGCCGCTTCCGAAATATGCTCCCATCAAACATATCCAGAAGCAAGAACCGCCAGCTCCCGGGCAATTCTGTCACAACCCGCTACTTCGCTATTCAGTCATACCCTTTCTCTTCCAGTTACAAAATATAGTAGTGAAATAAATTACTTTAAATTAATTATCTGAAAAATTGCCTGTAAGCAAAAAATCGTTCCACACCAAATATTTCAAAGCCAGAAAAGGACTGCAACTAGAAATATATGAGGATAAAAAGTCTTAAAGGGAGATTAACACAAAACGGAAGTAGAAAGAAAAAGCGGAAATATAGAGGAAATGGGTCCGGCTGGAAAAATTAACGCAAAATAGTCCCGAGCTGGCACAAAAATTAAGTACATGAATTAATCTATAAGTAAAAGCTTTAACGTGCAGTCCTGTAGGGTAGTGGTCAATCCTTCGGGCCTTTGGAGCCCGGGACAGCGGTTCGAATCCGCTCAGGACTATAACAATATTTTTAATAGTTCTAGGCAAATACTATTTTTCAAAAATATACACACAATAAAAGTGAGTCCTAGCTTTATGCTCCGTTAATGGTAAGTGCTGCCCAATAGCAGGGAAGCTGGAAAGGTATCTCATCTGGGAATTTTTCAGCCATTTTAAGAAAATTTTCTCTGTACTGTTTTATGAGTTCCCTTATCTATACTTCCATTTGCCTGAATGGTAGCATTTGTTCACAGAATCTGCCGACTGCCTGGAAGTGAGGTCTCGGACATAAAGCTGAGTATCCTGTGCCCTTATTGGGATTTAATCCTGCCATAAGCAGTGCATACAATA
>CAZSVY010000129.1:0-4577 GCA_964610495.1 uncultured Methanosarcinales archaeon | reverse complement strand
TATTTATCCGTGTCTCGCCTGTACCGTTCCAAGTTTTACCTGTAGAACTTCTCTACAGAACCCTATACTCAGAGTTCAATAGCAAAGTCAAGCGACTTCTGTAGCATTCGCAGCTTCCAGAACAAAACTTGACAATAGAGTGTAGGTTGAAAAGTAGAAAAACGTTAGCAAATAACGAAAGTTGATACAGATGACGGCTGTATCCCGCCACTAAAGTGACGGGGATTAGCCTTAAAAGCTCCTAAAGGTTACATCTCTCATTAAAGGTCCTCTCTCACAAAGTTTGTATTCTCTTTAAAGGTGTAACAGCCATGAAACCAGCAGGAACGGAACCTACAGACTCTCTACCTGGCAAGCCGGATGAAACGGAAAAAGTCTCCGGAAAAAGGAAAAATACCCTTATTTTTGCCTGTTCTGGCCTTTCCAATACAGGAAAACTTACGATGCAGGCAGCGTCGGCTCTTGCTTTCCGGAGGCCTGACCTGTACAGGGCTGCAGCTGCTCATAAAGGGGTTGATGCGGTTGAGGACGCACTGTCAGACGGCTTTAAAATTCTTGCCCTGGACGGATGCACGGACCGCTGTGCCACAAAAAAGCTCGATGAAGCCGGGCTGAAAGCCGACATATATCTGATGGTTACGGAACTCGGGATCGAGAAAACAAGGCCTTCGGATGTAAAACCCGAGTACATAGAAAAAATTATCAGGGTTATAAAAGAAGCCTGAATTAAGCCTGTCAGCATTACTTTTATTGTCTTGCTTTTAGTATCAGTATCCCCGCCTGAGAATAGCTATAAGTTCATCGGCATGGGGCATTCTTTCTTTGATTTTTGCGCAGACCGAATCGATATCGTAATCGAGGCGCAGGTGCTCTACTTTCCCGCTTTCGGTATCAAAAACAGCACAGCTTGCCCGGATATCCCCGTCTCTCGGCTGGCCCACAGAACCCGGATTTATTATTGTCAGGTCTCCGAGCTTCCTGTTCATAGGGATATGAGAGTGCCCGACTGCAAGAAATTCTGCTTCCACAGGTTCCGTTGCCCCATTTACCATTTCCCGGATTTCTTCGTCCGGGGTTTCAGGTTTTATGTATTCGAACATGGAACGTGGGCTTGCATGGGTCAGATAGAGCTTTTTTCCGTTGATTTCCTCCCGGATCAGGAGGGGCAGATTCTGAAGGTATTCCATTCTTGACCTGTCAAGGATTTCCCAGGTGTATTCTCTGGTTGCAATCGAGAGGTGCTTGTATTTGTACCCACACTGGCAATCTACCCTGAAAGCAACTGCATTATCGTGGTTTCCTCGTATTACAGGAATTCCTTTCATGCGCAGGAGATCAATACATTTGTCCGGATCAGGCCCGTAGTCAACAATATCTCCGAGACAGATGGCCCTATCATGAGGGATTTCCAGAACAGTCTCAAGGGCTTCGGAATTTGCATGGATGTCGGAAATCAGCAGGATTTTCATGTTTTTCCCCTTTCTTCCTTATTTATCCTTTTTATTCTTCATTTTCTCCCAATCTTCTACTTTTTTCCCTTATTTCTCCTTTTTCTCTTTATCTTATCCTGATCTTCTATTATTTCTTCTTATTTTCTCTCTGCTTTCTCCCCTTTATATCTCTCTTCCATTTTACTCCTTAAACATGTAGTCCGCGCATCCCTATTCCCATTATCAGCAGATTGGTTTCCATAGGCGGGTGATTCCAGCCGTCAGGCGAGATCGTTTTTTTCTCAACTGAAATCTCAACCTGGTTTCCGCTAAGGCCGCAGTCTTTCATATAATCCGCAACAAGCTTTTTCCCAAGTTCGGTTGCAATCTCAAGAGCTTCCGAATATGTATCGAACTTCAGCCTGCTGTCCGGCGCAAAGACCAGGAAATCCTTTTCCGGGGATATCAGGCTTGCTGGCCGTATCAGGATTTCAACTCTTTTGATGCCTTTTCCTACAAGGGCTCCGACAGCGTTGCCTACCTCGGCGTATTCAGGCACCAGAATTTCTGCATCAATGAGTTCTTCCAGTTCTTTCCTGTGCGCCCGTACAGGTCCTCCTAGCAGCACAACCGGGACATCCAGTTTGAATTTTGCAGGATAGTTTCCGTCCAGGATTTTTGCAATGGATGCATACGGAACGCCTGCCAGGATATACGAGAGTAGATGGAGTGCCATGTTCCTGGCAACCCGTTTTTTTACGGCAGTGCAAAACTCTCCTGGGGCCATACGCATGAGCCTTGCAAGCCTTTCTGCGCCTACCCGGGAAGCTTCCTCGTTCCAGGCTGTGTATTCTCCCAGCACATGCAGGGCATCAGTAGGAGTGAAACCGATTGCCTGCATAAGGCGTTTCCTGATAAGGGAATCGAGCGTATGGGGGTGAAGGTCTTTTCGGATCAGGGCTTTGATTTCGGGCACTGAGACCGGTTCTTCCCCGACAACTTCCAGTACTTCGGCTTCAGCCCTGCTCAATTCTCCTGCCTGGTAGCCGGATCTTACAAAAAACTTTGTGGGCTGAATATTCTCATCAAGATCCTCTCTGACAGGCATGGGTGTCCTTTTGAGATTATTCAGAAAAAGCGGATATTTTACTGCAGCTACTGCCAGCGGCATGACTCGCCTGGGCCCGAGGAAAAGTTCCCTATTCACAGTCCAGATATGGCTGTCTCCGCCTGTAGCCGTTGTTTCCATCCGGATCGCCCGGACGCGGGTTTTCCAGCCCCCTACAACGGCTCCTTCGTCGCTCAGGTCAGGCACACCCATACAGATTGAGGAGATATCCGTGCTCGTGCCTCCTACATCCACAACTGCGCAGGTCTTAAGCCCTGAAAGGTAAGATGCCCCTACAAGACTTGCTGCCGGGCCTGAAAAGATCGTTTCGATGGGTTTTTTCAGGGCATCTTTTATCCCCACCACCGAGCCGTCGCATTTGAGCATAAGAAGCCGTGCATTAATCCCGCGCTTCATGATATCCGAAATAATGGACTGCACAAACTGCCTTGTTATAGGAATGAGCTGCGCATTGAGAAAAGCCGTTACCGCCCTTTCGTAAGCTCCCAGTTCCTGGGAAAGCTCATGCCCGCAAACCGCAGGCAGTCCAGTGCGCTCAAGAACCAGGTCCCTGGCTTTTATTTCGTGCTCAGGATTCCTTGTGCTGAAGTAAGAAGATATGGCAAAGGCTGAAACCCTGTCCTTGACCCGCAGGGCAAATTTCTCAACAGCCTCAAGATCAAGGGCAGCAACCTCTTCTCCATTGTGGTTGTGCCCGCCGGCAGCAAGAAGCACGTGTTCGGCCGGCAGCTCCTTTTCAAGCGGATGGTCTCCTATAAGGATCAGGGCCACAGGGAAACCCGTGCCTTCAAGAATGGTATTTGTGGAGAGGGTCGTTGAAACCGAAACCAGCTTTACGTTTTTGAGATATTCTGGATTGAGGCCATCAATTACGTTTTTAATGCCTCCAATGGGATCGGGATAGGTCGTAAGGGCTTTGTTCGAGTCTATAATCTCTCCGTCCGAGTCCCTTATAAGCACCGCATCGGTATAAGTGCCTCCAGCATCAATCCCAAGGCTATAATGCATGATAAAAATAACTCCTTTTTTCTTCCTCTGGAAATACCTTTTGATAAATTGTGATTTCTCTTCCAAATAACTAAGTAAGAATATAGACTTCAGGATAAACAAGTATTGATAGGGTAATAGTAGGCAATAATATTTGAAATTATTAAATATAAATAGTTATTTCAAGATGATTTGAAATGGCCAGAATAGATAACTTCCTTTAAAGGTATAAGGAGGAAACTCTACTATAAATGTCAGAAGGCGCTTTAAATTCTCTTCCTGAGGTATATGGCTTTTTGCGGCTTTAATTGAGATTTGGACAAAAGATTGGTGTACTTTCAAGGAAAATATTAATTGCCTTCATTTCTAAAAAAAGAAATAATCTTCAATTAGATAATGATTTAAAAGGACCCTACTGCCATGACTCCTTCAAAACCTGCCCCTAATGCTACCCCTCATCTCCCTGAGGATTTTGACGCCCGGATATACGATGTTCTCCCTTACTACTCCTGTTTTCATCAGGAAACTATCAATTTCGTCAAATCCCTGCCATCCAGTCCCAGAATATGGATGGATACCGGATGCGGAACCGGATCTCTGGTCAATAAGGCAATTAAAGAATTTCCCGCAACAAAATTCCTTTTGCTTGATCCTTCGGAAGGTATGCTGAACCAGGCAAGGAAAAAACTATCACCCTGCCCTGCCGACAGGTTGGAGTTTCTGAACGCTTCCCCTACCCAGGAATTCTCTCAGGAACTGGAAGAACAACCGGATGTTATCACTGCCATACAGTGCCATCACTACCTTACCCGCGAAGGCAGGGTTAAAGCTACTGGCGTGTGTTACAATCTTCTAATAGAAGGCGGAGTCTATATCACCTTCGAGAACATCAGGCCGCTAACCGAAGAAGGCATCACCATAGGAAAACGATACTGGCGTAATTTCCAGGAAGCCCACGGCAGGAGTGAAGAAGAAATAGAGGAGCATCTGAAACGCTTTGACACGGAGTATTTCCCTATAACTGTTGAAGA
>CAZSVY010000128.1:0-6581 GCA_964610495.1 uncultured Methanosarcinales archaeon | reverse complement strand
GAATAGGGACTCGTCCCCTACCATCTACTTCTAGACCAGTAAACTACTTTTAAAATAATATTGCTTTTTAGCAAATACTTTTAAAAGCAATTTATAAAAGCCTTTCTTTTCCTTACAATGTGTTCAGCTTTAATAAAGTTTATGATTGGTTCCAGATTAATGCGTATGTCTAATTATCTCTTTTTTGTGATCAATTGTACCTGCCGATTGAGTTTTTCAGAAATTTATGCTTCTCGAGCAATTTTCTGCGCAGGGCAATCGGAAAATTAGCATGGGACAGTTAAGCAATTAAAGAGAACAAATTAGCTAAAAATTATGAAAACTACTGAAAATTACCTGAAAATTACTGAAAATTGCCTGGGATCGATGAGAATTACTGAAAAAATACAATCAGGTAGAGATAAAGCTTCCCCACCTGTTTTTTGCGCAATTCGAGTGCTCTCAAAACTCAGTTATTCTCAAACCTTAAAGTCTTAGATCTTAACATTTTCTCTTGCCCACTGTGCCCCAGCTTCGAGAACCATCCGGTTAAACTCGATGACTCTGGGTTTCCCTGCGAAGTTTTCGGCAAGAGCTTCCTTGAAGGCTTCCTCTTCCAGGCCGGTTGCGTTAAGACCAACCAGGACTCCGAGCATGAAGGAATTGGCGGCTTGCTCAGAACCGGCTTCCTTAGCTTTTTCGGTTGCAGGGACTGAAACGGCTTTGACACCGGCAGGCGTTTCGGCTTCGCCGATGGACGAATCGTAGAGTATAAGGCCTCCTTCTCGGACTGCCCCTTCGAACCTTTCAAGGGAAGGACGGTTCATAGCTACCAGGATGTCCGGGCTGTAGACTGTAGGAGAGCCTATAGGCTGGCCTGAAATCACGACCGAACAGTTCGATGTGCCTCCTCTCTGTTCCGGGCCATAGGACGGGAACCAGGATGCATTGAGATTTGCCTTTACTCCGGCCTGTGCAAGGATAATGCCCATGCTGAGGACGCCCTGCCCTCCGAAACCTGCAATCTTGGTCTGGATCGGGGCAAAATCCTTTCTGGCAGACTTTTCCCCGGTATCCGCTTCAATCCCGTATAGCTGCTCAAGGGTTTCAGTTGTAAAGTCACTGACTCCACGGTGCAGAGGCTCGGCTTCTTCGGCTTTATCCCTGAAGTTCTTGAGGGGAAATTCTTTTTCCATCTCTTCATTTATGAAACTGATAGCCTGTTCCGCATCCATCTTGAGATTAGTCGGGCAGGCGGCAAGGACTTCAACAAAAGCATATCCTTTGCCGTCACGCTGGATCTCAAGCGCCTTCCGCACGGCTTTCCTGGCTTTCCTTATATGGGAAATATCCGAGACTGAAACCCTCTCAATAAAAACCGGAGCCTTAAGGTTGTCCAGCAGCTCACACATATGGAGTGGATAGCCTGCAAAACGGGGATCCCGTCCCTCTGGGCATGTTGTGGTTTTCTCGCCCACAAGGGTTGTAGGCGCCATCTGTCCGCCTGTCATTCCGTAAACGGTATTGTTTACGAAAAAGACTGCAAGCTTTTCACCCCTGTTTGCGGCCTGGAGAGTCTCGTTCAGGCCTATGGAAGCAAGGTCTCCATCTCCCTGGTAGGAAATAACCACGGCATTTTCTTCGGCCCTGGAAACTCCTGTCCCTACCGCAGGTGCCCGCCCGTGGGCAACCTGGATATTGCCTGCGTCAAAATAATAGTAAGCAAAGACCGCACAGCCCACAGGGCTGATCATAACGGTCCTGTCCTGGATCCCGAGGTCATCGATTGCTTCGGCAATAAGCTTATGCAGAACCCCATGCCCGCATCCGGGACAGTAGTGAGTGGCTGTCGAGGCTGCCCCTCCTTTCCTGGGGTAGTCCGCGTACAGGGCTTTTGGCTTTCTGATAACTTTTTCTCCGTTAATGATTTCTGCTGCCATTTTCATGCCTCCCCTGCAATTTTCCTGATTTTATCCATAATCTGGTCAAGGGTAATCAGGTTCCCTCCCATACGGTTTACAAGTTCCACAGGCTGTGAACAGCTGATTGCAAGCCTTAGATCATCTATCATCTGTCCATTGCTCATTTCCACGGAAATAAAGGAGCAGCCCCTGTCTGCCAGGGCTTTCAGCTGCGCCTCCGGGAACGGGAAGAGAGTTTTTGGCCTGAAAAGCCCGACTTTGATACCCTCCTGTCTGGCAAGGTCTACGGCTGACCTGCAGATCCGGCTGCTGATCCCGTAAGAAACAAGGACAATCGAAGCGTCATCGGTCAGATATTCCTCATAATCGACCTCGTTCTGCCTTATGAGCTCGTACTTTGCCTGCAGTTTTTCATTAAATCTTCCAAGCTCGTTAAAGTCCAGGAAAATAGAGGTTATCAGGTTAGGCCTGGTTTCGGCTGTACCGTTGACCGCCCAGGTTATATCTATTTCAGGAACAATAGCTTGCTTCGGAAATTCAAGGGACTCGATCATCTGTCCGAGTACACCGTCTGCAAGCACCACAGCAGGGTTCCTGTACTTGAAGGCCAGCTCAAAGGCTTTTATGGTAAAATCGCACGTTTCCTGTACTGAATTCGGGGCAAGCACGATATTTTTGTAGTTCCCGTGCCCTCCTCCTTTAACCACCTGGTTATAATCAGCCTGTTCCGGCCCTATGTTCCCAAGGCCGGGGCCTGCCCTCATGATATCTACAAGTACGCAGGGAAGCTCGGCGCCGGCAAGGTAGGAGAGTCCTTCCTGCATTAGGCTAATTCCCGGGCCTGAAGAGGATGTCATGACCCTGTGCCCTGCCGATGCTCCTCCGTAGACCATGTTAATTGCCGACTCTTCGGATTCGGCCTGGACGAATTTCCGACCTATTTTCGGGAAATACCTGGATGCATCATGCAGAATCTCACTTGCCGGAGTTATAGGATATCCGAAAAAACAGTCACATCCGGAATAGAGTGCACCGACGATTATTGCGGAGTTGCCTTTTATGAGTTGTGTTGCCATAATCTTCCTCCTTTTCTGCCTTACTCTGCTTCCTCAGCTTTCAGGGGAATATGAATTTCGATTGCAAGCGGCTCAGGGCAGGTATAATAGCAGCTTGCACAGCCTGAGCAGCCCTCTCCTTTGTACTCCACATAATGGTAGCCCCGAGCATTCAGGTTTTCACTCATGAAAAGTACGCCTTTGGGGCAGGCTAGAAGGCAGCGCCCGCAGGCCTTACACTCCAGGGTATTAATAACAGGATATGGTTCTTTTTTATCATTCTTTGACATATGACATCCTCATTTGTTTATTTTCAGTTGCCCTCTGGGCTCTTCTCAGCTTTCAGGCCCATTCCCGGGTTTGGGGTCATCCGGAGTTTTACTTTTCCTTCCCGGACTTTTCCAGCCCCAATTTCTTTAACCGGTTTTCTGTGACAGAAAGAAGAGCCTTCAGTTCTCCATGTATTTTCTATGCTGTAAAACGTGTAATCTGCTAATATCGCGTATGTTAGCGTGAACAAGCTGTTATATTCCGTAAGTTGGCGGGAACATTTAGATAAAGCTATTAAGTGAATCCGGAGCGCATCTTCTCAGAACAAACTTTCCAGAAGGTTTAAGGTACTTATTTCTTTCCTTTCTTTTCCCTTTTTTGATTTGACCCGAAACTTCTCGATTTTCGGATCAAACCAGGTCCTGTTTGCTTTCTAATCGTACCCGAGTTCTTCCCGGAGCTGAATTTCTCAGGTCACTTTTTCGGGTTCAGTTCTGGTCTTTGTCCCGGATCTCAACCCTGCGGATCTTTCCGCTAATGGTCTTTGGAAGTTCATCCACAAACTCTATAATGCGGGGATACTTGTAAGGGGCAGTGACTCTTTTTACATGTTCCTGAAGCTCTTTTTTAAGTGCGTCTCCAGGGGTGTATCCTTTTGTAAGCACAACGGTTGCCTTGATAACCTGGCCTCTTACAGGGTCAGGAGCACCTGTAATTGCACATTCGAGCACTGCCGGGTGCTGGATAAGGGCGCTTTCGACTTCAAAAGGCCCGACTTTGTACCCTGAGGTCTTTATGATATCGTCAGCCCTTCCCACAAACCACAGGTAGCCGTCTTCGTCCATCCAGGCCATATCCCCTGTATGATAATAACCGTCGTGCCAGGTTTCTTCAGTCTTCTCAGGATCTTTTCCATAGTGGACGAAGAGCCCGACAGGTTTTCTTTCCTTTGTGTTGATAACGATTTCTCCCTCTTCCCCTACATCACAGAGCCTGCCGTCCCTATCCATCAATTCAATTTTATAGCCAGGAGACGGCCTTCCGATAGAGCCGGGTTTCGGTTCCATCCAGGGGTAGGTTGCGATAGTTACAACGGTTTCAGTTTGCCCGAATCCTTCCATAAGCTTTATTCCGGTAAATTCAAGGAATCGGTTATATACTTCAGGGTTAAGAGGTTCGCCTGCAACAACCGCGTATTTCAGGGTACCGAAATCATATTTTGAGAGATCTTCCTTAATCAGGAAACGGTAAATCGTTGGCGGGGCGCAGAATGTTGTAACCCCGAATTTCGAGGCTTTTTCAAGCATGCTTCTGGCTTCAAATCTGTCGTAGTCATAGACAAAAACCGCACAACCTGATATCCACTGCCCATAGATTTTTCCCCATACACATTTCCCCCAGCCGCTGTCTGCAACCGTGTAGTGTAGCCCGTTATCTTCCACGTTCTGCCAGTATTTTGCGGTGAGAATATGCCCGAGAGGATAGGTAAAGTCGTGTTCCACCATTTTCGGGAAACCAGCGGTCCCAGAGGAGAAATATACGAGGGAAATATCACTGTTTTTTGTAGCGGCCTCGCCTGAGGGGCGCTCAAAATCAGCGGAGGCTTCTTCGAGCTCTTTCCTGAAATCAATCCAGCCTTCCCGAACTTTTCCTCCGACGACTGCTTTTTTGAGCGGGATGTTCCCACACTCGGAATGTGCTTCGTCCATCTGCTCGGGAACTTCGTCTTCCGATATGCAGACAATCATTTTCAAGCTAGCTTTTTCGATCCGGTATACGATATCCCGCGTCTTGAGCATATGGGTCGCAGGTACGGCAATGGCTCCCAGTTTATGCAATGCAAGGATACAGTACCAGAACTCATACCGGCTCTTCAAGGTAAGCATTACGTAGTCGCCTTTCCCTATCCCATGCTTTGCAAAGAAATTCGCAGCTTTGTCGCTGTAGTACTTCAGGTCTTTGAAGGTAAAGCTTCTCTCTTCCCCGTTATCGTCACACCAGATCATAGCAAGTTTCTCAGGGGAATCTCCTGCATAGGCATCGACTATGTCATAGGCAAAGTTGAAGTTTTCAGGAACAAGGATTTTGAAATTTTCCTCGAAATCCTCATAGGATTCAAAATCGGTTTTGGAAACAAATTGGCTGAGCAAGGAAGTCATTCTGGACACCCGTTTTATCTATTTATTTTTATAGCTTTTATATTTTGAAGGCTTCAGGGCCTGGTTTTAATTTCAAGGTTTTCAAGACTTTATCCCGTATATAGGATTCTTTATCGGGTTTGAGACCAAATCGCATTAAATCGAATTCATTAAATCAAATTCGTTAAATCAAACTACATCAAATAGAGTTCGTTGTAGAATTATATTATAACTGCCAGGAATTTGGCTGGTTCTCCTTCCAGAGCTTCCATGGCGTGTTCGTAAGTGGAGTCAAAATAAATGGAATCTCCTTTCTTCAGGACAATCTCATTATTGTGGATATAAACCTTCAGGCTTCCTTCAAGCACATAGTTAAATTCCTGCCCTGGGTGGGAATTAGTCTCAGGTTTTGTCCCATACGGTTTGGGTTCGACTGAAACTATAAAAAATTCAGCTTTTTTGTGAATGAATTTTTCAGCCAGGTTCTGGTACCTGTACTGCTTCCTCCTCTCAACACTGACCCCTTTTCCATCCCGTGTAACTGTAAAAATATTCATGCGCGGCTCTTCCCCTGTCAGGAGGGTAGCCATGTCTATGCGCAACTTGTGTGCAATTTCAAAAAGTATGCTTGCCGGAATATCCTCTGTTCCGTTTTCATATTTCTCATAAGTTTCATCGGATACCTGCAGATATTCTGCCATGTCTTTGACCGTGAAATCCGATAGTTCACGCAGTTCTCGAACTCGAGCTGCAATTTCTTTTATTTTTTCCTGCATGATAAGTCTTCTCCAGCTGGATTTTTCAAGAATTAACTAAGATCTGCTTAAAAACCTTTGGCTTTGCAGACTTAATGCCTGTCTGAAAGGAGATTTTTTTCTTCCAGAACCATTGAAAATTATAATTAATATACGTTATGATTAATGTTCCAGTAAATTTACTATTACATGAGATTACATGGAAATTACATGAGATTACATGGAAACTGCATGAGAATTACATGAGGATTACATGAAAATTACAGGAGAATTATAGCAGAACTTTGAATTCGTAGCAGAACTGAATCTGCGGCTTTAGAAATGAGATATTTGTCGGATTCAGAAAATAAGGTTAAGTCTTTGAACGCCTGTTTTTAAATGTAACTGATTCGGACCTTAATCTTCATAGTCTACTTTGAAATATAAACTTAATCCGATGGTTCAATTTTAGAGAAGACTTAT
>CAZSVY010000127.1:0-2583 GCA_964610495.1 uncultured Methanosarcinales archaeon | reverse complement strand
GGCTAAGGATCATCTTCCCTATCCATTTAATGGGCACATCCTCTTCCGGCCAAATTTTGGTGGGATCTAGAATATCGAAGTCAAAGTTAAACTCATCCTCTTCCTCCAGGATCTGCACTCCGACCTCATACTCCGGATAGTGTCCCATCTCGATTGCTTCCCAGAGATCACGCCTATTAAAATCGGGATCTTTTCCGGCTATCTTTTGAGTCTCGTCCCAGACAAGCGAGTGAATACCAAGCAGAGGTCTCCAGTGAAACTTTACAAATCTTCCCTTGCCTTCCTCATTAACGAAACGGAAAGTATTAACCCCAAAGCCCTGCATCATCCGGTAACTTCTGGGAAGTGCACGATCGGAAAGAACCCACATAATCATGTGTGCATTTTCGGGGTGGCAGGCAACGAAATCCCAGAATGTATCATGGGCTGCCGAGGCTTGAGGTATCTGGTTGTCCTGTTCAGGTTTAATTGCATGGACAAGGTCAGGGAACTTGATTGCATCCTGAATGAAGAAGATAGGAATGTTGTTGCCAACAAGATCATAGTTCCCATCCTCAGTGTAGAACTTGGTTGCAAAGCCCCGGACATCCCTGACAGTATCGGCCGAACCCCTGAATCCCACAACGGTAGAAAATCGCACGAAGACAGGCGTTTTCTTGTTAGGGTCCTGCAGGAATTTCGCACTCGTATACTCTGTCATAGGCTCATAAACCTGGAAATATCCATGTGCTGCGGACCCCCGGGCATGAACAACCCTTTCGGGAATTCGTTCATGGTCAAAATGAGTTAATTTTTCCCTGAAATGAAAATCTTCAAGCAGGGTTGGCCCCCTTTCCCCTGCCTTGAGCGAGATATCGGTATTACTGACCCGAACACCCTGATTTGTTGTCAAGAACTCACGTTCAGGATCTTCGCGAACTGTTTCTAATTGCTCATCTTTGCTCTTTTCATCAACCATCCTCTTTTTCTCCACTATACAGCACCTTCCTTATTTATCCTGGTTTCTAAATTCACTGCATTTCTGTAATGGTGGAGCCCATACATCAGAAGTCAAACAACCGAGAGTTATCTGTTGATAGGCTCTTAAAGGAAGCAAAAGCGGCTAATGGGATACCTCAATGTAAGTGGCAATTATGCCTGGAATGAGTGATCTCAGACCCGGTGAAAAATATCGCATCCATCAAACAGCCCCGTATTCGTCAAAGGATTTCCATCCTGTGTGGATTCAGAATCTGATCGAAAGGCCTGCGAATAACTTCAACTTTATGTAAGCTCGGCTCTAAAGCTCCATTTAAAACTCACAATTGAGTGCATACCATGAACGCTCAACTTTCCCATCCCAATTTCCCTATTTGTAAATTGATTTATTATTATATCAGTGTTTTTATAAAGAGATTAATTCGTTAGTTATAAACATAATAATTTGTCATTTATAAACGCAATAATTGTCATTTATAAACACAATAATTGTCATTTATAAATGCATCAATTCCTTAAGAAATTGAATTCTTGAGTGATAAACACCAGATAACGAGAATATGTAAACTCAGCATGTAAACCGGAAATTCTGGATAAAGATAGCAGTGTATTGTCAAAAACACTTCACGAGCACTGAAAGTGAAAAAAGAGAGTGAACGCATGACTGAATATGTTCATGGTTATTCCGATAGAGAAGCTCTCCGTCTGGCAGAGCAGGCAGACACACTTGAGGAACTTCTTCATTACGATACAATATATCCGCCCGGAGCAAAGGTACTCGAAGCCGGCTGCGGAATAGGAGCCCAGACCGTAATTCTGGCAAAAAAGAATCCCAGGGTAGAAATTACTTCAATCGATGTTTCTCTGGACTCACTTGAAAAAGCCAGAGAAAATGTGAAGAGGAACAGTATTGAGAACGTCAGATTCCTGCAGGCAGATATATTTTCTCTACCTTTCGAAGAAGAGAGTTTCGACCACGTTTTCGTCTGCTTCGTGCTCGAACACCTTCAGAATCCATCAGAAGCTCTCACGAGGCTGAAAAAAGTCCTGAAGCCCGGAGGCACTATAACTGTTATTGAAGGGGACCACGGTTCATGCTACTTTTATCCTGAAGGAGAAGAAGCCCTTGCAGCCTGGAGTTGCCTTATCAGGGTACAGGCATGTATGAAAGGAAACTCCCTCATCGGGCGCCAGCTTTACCCGCTCCTGCGGGAGTCACGATTCAGCGAAGTAAAAGTCGAGCCCAGAATGGTGTATGTAGATTCCAGTAAACCTGAGCTTGTAGATGGTTTTATCCTGAAGACCATTATTCCCATGGTAGAAGGCGTAAAAGAACAGGCTCTGGAAATGCAAATGGTAGGAGAAGAAACCTGGAGTAAAGGGATAGAAGAACTCCATGAGACCGCCAGACCCGCGGGAACCTTTTGTTATACTTTTTTTAAAGGCAGAGGAACAAAGTAAAAGGCTGAGCCTGAGTGATTAAAATAATCCAGAGTCCAAAGGAAAAAAATAAAGATATTAAAAAATAAAGATATTAAAAGATAGGAAATTGAGGAAAAGAACAGATTATTTTTCAAATAACTTTGAAACCTCTTTTAACATTTC
>CAZSVY010000126.1:0-6984 GCA_964610495.1 uncultured Methanosarcinales archaeon | reverse complement strand
TATTATAGCATTTATAGCATTTATAGCACTTTATAGCATTGTACTTAATTTCTTCTTTTTTATTCCTTATTTCTTTTTACCAGTCTGTTTTTGTTTATTTTTTCTTGAATTTCCAGGGAGTTTTTTATCAGGAGTTACTCCGTAGTACTTTGTCCTTGCTGCTCCCCAGATGCAGCCGTTTTTCCCGAAGATTTTCAATTCAATGTTCTGGATAGTCTTGCAAATTTGGTTTCCCTCTCTGGCACCCTTGCAGACTATACAGAACTTTTCACAAAAAACAGGGGGTTTTCCCTTATTTTCAACCATTTCGACACTTCCAGCCATAAAATATTCTCTTGTCCGGATACTTATGGGTGCTTATTCAGATATCATGCTGATAAGGAACAATTTAATTCGATCAGAGCAATTTCTTTCCTGCGCCAGGGCCGGGAGCGCACTGGAATACCTCGCTAATCCTGACTTCTATAAGGTTCTTTGCAGGGAGTCCGGGTTTTGCGGCATGCACAGTTGCTTTCATCTTTTCAAATTTCTCTCCGGAACTGATAATCTCGGTTTCACCTTTTATCTGGAAGCAGCCGCCTGTGTCCGGTCCCCATACATAGATTGCCACATTCGGGTTTTCTTCAAGGTTTGCCAGGGATTTAGCCATGAAATTATCCGCAATCCAGATCGTTTCGTCATCTACAAGCTGGCAGAACCCCATCGGCACTACATTGGGAATTCCTGATTTTGAGGCAGTAGCTACGGGAAAGATCTTCACTTTTGAAAAAGCACTTTTCATCTCTTCGTTTAGTTTTACCATGGTAATCACCACCAAGATGGTTGCGGTATAAATTTATATATTTAAGCGTCAGAATTGTGTATTGAGGGTCGGATTTGTGTATTTTAATAACCTTCAGGGAAAAAAGGTTAATTAAGACTTTTTAAATAAAACCGGAGGAAATCTTGAGGTTTATCGATGATATAAGGAGTCTGGGGACAGGAATCCTTGAAAAAATTGGCTCTCAAAACGAAAACGTTATTAATTGGAAGAGCTGGCTGCAAAAATATAATTTTCTTCCCGGGCATCCGGATGATCCTTATGCCTGGCTTACGGATATTCTTGCGCTGAAATCCGTAGATTCCGGGAATTATGGAGTTGGGAGTATTCTGGTAGGGGCAGACGGCAAGCTTGCAGCTATGGGCCATAACCTTGTATATTCCCCTTATTTCAGGAGCGACCTGCATGCAGAGATGGTAACTGTAAACTGTTTTGAAGAAGAAAACCCGCAAATCACCACCTTAAAAGCATATACTCTTTATACATCAATGGAATCCTGCCCAATGTGCCTGACAAGGCTGATCTCTGCCGGTATAAACAGAGTCTTTTACGTCTCTTCTGACCCTATTGGCGGGATGGTAAATGCAATTTCCCTGCTGCCTCCTCTCTGGAAGGAGCTCTCAGGCCCACAGCTTTTTACAAAAGCCCGCTGTTCTACGGAGCTTTCAAATGCTGCAACTGAGATCATGCTTATCAATGCAAATGAACTTCTTGAAATCCTGAGAAAACGCCGCATGTAAGCCTCATCTTCTTAAAATTGTGTAGCTGGACTGCGAAAGACAAATGATACTTTTTGTTTAAGATATGGCTAAATCAGCATTTTCAACTTCTGAATTTCCTGCAAATAAATAGCTCCTGCCTGTAACCCGCATAAGCAGGGCTTTCTGAGCCTATCCAAGGATTTTAAACCGATCAATGGTCGGACATTAGCCTGATTCGGTAGCATTAGAATTAACTTTTTAGCGACATCATTACCTTTTTTTGACGAATGTTTCTCTGCAAAAACAGATAGGATTATATAAAGAGAACATATATTGTGATATGAAAATTTCATCATAAAGTATATCTTTTAAATATATATTTGGGGGGAAGAGATATTAGGAAATCTGGAATTCTCGTAGTTTTACTTTTAGCAGGAATATTATTTATTTCCGGCTGTGCGGAAAATGCTCAGGACAATGAGACCAGTACCGGGGAAGGAGAAGGGGTAACTCCCGTAGAGGATGCAACTCCCGTAGAAGGTTCAACTCCTGATGTAACGGAAGAAGTTACGGAACCGGAAGGTGAAGACGCTGGGGAAGGGTTAGTGCCAGGCCAGGAGGAAAGCTCCCTGATTGGAGGGGAAGAAGGCATAATCCCGGGTGAAGAGGAGCCAGGCCAGGACAATGAAACCTCCGCTGAAAACCGGGCCCCGGACAATAATCAGACAATTGTTCAGGCTGCGGAAGGGGCAGGATATGCTACCTTTGCTTCACTCGTGAGGGATGCAGGGCTTGAAGACACTCTTAATAACGGGGAGTCATACACCGTTTTCGCTCCCACTGACCTGGCCTTTGAGAGCCTTCCAGAAGGCACGCTTGACGACCTTCGTAATGATAAGGAGAAACTGAACCGTGTGCTGACCTATCACGTGGTCAGCGGGGAATACAGGGCTTCAGCTCTTGAAAATATGAATTCTCTTACCTCCCTGGAGACCGGGGAGCTCGCTGTTAATACCACAGCCAGCGGACAGATAATGGTAGGAAGTGCAACCGTCATAGAGCCTGATATCACTGCAGGTAATGGAGTTATCCACGGAGTTGATAAAGTACTGATTCCATCAGGATTCTGAAAATAAAAACCAGGAATAGAAGCAAAGATTACGTTATTTGCTTCTTTAACTCCTTTTTTACTTTACTTATTAAACGTTTGTCCTGCCAGTCAGCTTCTATTTTGTTTTTCCAGTAAAGCCTTTATTCCGTTTTGCTGCTCACAAACGTTAAGATGGTCGCATTTGAAGAGTTTAAGACCCCTCTCAAGAGTGAAAAGAGACCATATTAAAGTCCAGACAAATTAAGTCCAGATCTATTATCTTGAGCACAGATTTTTGCCAAAAATTAAAATACAGGTCTCAGGGATTCACCTGCTCCCTGTACCCGAACTTAACGCTGTAATCCAGATAATAGATAACTTCTGGTTCAATTTTTATCATGATACTATCCGGGTCAGGTGGCATATCTGCAGCAATAGGAAATTTGGCTACCAGGATTTCCCCAACTTCTCGCAGTTCTTTTTCATCCGCAATTATCGATGCCTTGCCTTCAATCTGAAGAGCCTGCATATCAAACCAATCAGGGTCATCCTCATCGACAGTATATGCAACGTACGGATTCTGCATAATATTCTGGACTTTTCGCGTATTCTGATTGGTTGCCATATATACAACTGCGCCTTCGGATACATATGCCATTGTATGGGCCATTGGCCTGCCTTGCGGGCTTACGGTTGCAAGGTTCAGGTAGTAATGGTTTGAAAGATATTCGTAAATCTTATCTTTAAGCTCTTCTGCCATAGTCCCCACCAAAATTTTATAACTTTCAGTTAAAACTCGTCTGATTGGATTTTTACACCGGGTCTGCCAGGATACTGTAAATTCCTGACAGTTTTCCCAAACCCGTGGTATAATTTACCAATCCCTGATACAATTTTCCAGTCCTGTGATAAGTTTCCGGTCCTGGATATAAAAAGGAAAAACTCCATTTATTCTGTCTTTCCCCCATACAGTTTAGAGGGACAAAATTTATAAATTTTACTTATATCTGCAGTCAGCGGGAATACCTATGCTATAGCTGCGCGATTTTTCCCCGGAGTAAATCGGAAAGATAGAAATCTCGACTGAGAGAAAATACCTGATAGGCCTGTGCTGCCACGAGGTACATTTTTTGGATTTTTTTCCTTTCCTTAACCGAACAAACCGATCTTCCTTTCCGAGAATAATTTAAAAAAAAACTGAAAGGCAATTAAAAAAGGATTAAAAGATAATTAAAAAAGAAGAAAAGGTAATTAAAAAAGAATGAAAGGGTAATTAAAAAAGGATTAAAGGATAATTAAAAAAAGAATGAAAGGAAAAGCAATTCCTACTTAAGACTTTCTCTTCCTTATACATTCTTTTAGTTTCTCTTCCAGGCGGATCCGGGAAATGAAGACTCCGAACTGCGTTGCAATGGTTTCAATAACGGTGCGCACGCTATCCGGAAGCTCGTATTCAAAGCTTGAAGCAAGATAAAAGACTGCAATTACCTCCTTTCCTGATCTTACGGGGATGATTGCGGCGGCCCTGAGATTTTCGTGCCTGAGTGCATCATCTCTCGAGGTAAGGAGAAGGTCTACATGCTGTTTGTCAACAGGCTGCCCTATCATAACAAGTCTGACATTCGGGGAATTCGCACTGTAATGGGAGCCATGTTCGACAAAATTTGGTGAAAGCCCGCGATGAACGGCAAGCGTCATATCTCCTGTTTCTTCATCTATAAGATAAATGCCTCCGGCATTGATTTCATCTATTTGAAGGCAGGAATCCAGCAATCTCTCAAGGGTCTCGCTCAGGCAGCTGGAAGTGCTGAGGGCAATGCCAAGGTCTCTCTGGATGTAGAGCAGCTTCTCTTTCCTCTTCCGCTCCGTGACATCCAGAATTATTCCCTTAAGGTACTTTACAACCCCGTTCTCATCGGCTTCAATGAAAGTCCTTTCATCAACCCAGCGTACTTCCCCTGATTTCGTCAGGATGCGGTACTCCTGGGAAAAATCCATATAATCTTCCTCGATTCTTCTTAAGAGTTCTCTTTCAACTCTTTCCAGGTCGTCAGGGTGCACAATATTGCCGTACAGGAGTTTTCCGGACGTAAATTCTTCTACAGTATATCCGAATTGCTTTATATTTTCAGAGACAAACTCGGCAGGCCAGTACTTTTCCGGTCTCCAGAGGAAAACTGTCACAGGAACTTTATTTATTACTGAGATCAGCTCTTTTGCCATCTCCAGAGCGTTGCATAAAGCTATCTCGTTCAGGTATTTACAGGCTTTTTGCCTGCCGTTCCCATTCTTTGCCGAGTTCAAAACCGCTTTGGACATTTTATTCTCCATAAATTAAAAATCTTTTACAGAAAGCTATGAGAAAATTTCGTGTATTTACATTTTTTGCTTCGTAAACATAGAAGTACGCAATAAATTAAAAAGCTTGTGATTCGAATCTTGGAAGGTATCAGAATGCAGAGACTTGAAAGTTAGAATCTATCAGGAGGTTAAATGAGAAGAAATACACTAACAGGAAATAACCTGAGGGAAAAATATATAAATGAAATTCCGATTCAGTGATTTTTAAAGGGTAAAACTATAACCCACAGGCTTCTTTAAGAACACATTTATATTTCTTTCCTGCCAGTTTCCCATAAGTTCGGTAACCACAGCGTCTCGTAGAAACAGACACTTTACTTAATGCCGGTTTCTTTTTCTCAAACTTATTTCTCTTTCCCGGACTTTATCTCTTCCTCGGACCTTCTTCTTTTTCTCAGGTTCTGGAAAAGCCCTCTATTTTGCCGGCTGGAAGAATAAATCAGGTTTTTAAAGAATAAGTTAAGTTTTTAAATTAATTCTCAAGGTCAATTTGATATATAACCGATGATATATTTTTAGACAAACCTATATAAAAAATAAAAGTAGAGGAGCTTGAGAATATCGACGACCTTCAGGGAGTATTGAAAGGACAGAGGATTGCTTATTTTTCTATGGAAATAGGGCTTAACAGTGAAATCCCGACTTATGCGGGAGGGCTGGGCATACTTGCGGGGGATACTATTCGCTCGGCTGCGGACCTCAACATTCCGCTGGTAGCAGTAACGCTGGTAAGCAATAAAGGCTATTTCAGGCAAATTCTTGACCCTTCCGGAAACCAGGTAGAGCATACCGAAGAATGGAATCCTGCCCGTTTCATGACGCTTTTCGCAGAACAGGTAAGTGTGAAAATCCAGAACCGGGAGGTTAAAATCCGGGCCTGGCTGTATAATTGTAAAAGCCTCACAGGAGGTAGCGTACCCATTATTTTCCTTGATACCGATCTCGAGGTGAACGATTGGGAAGACCGCAGAATTACGGATTCTCTCTATGGGGGAGACCAGCGCTACAGGCTAAAGCAAGAAATAGTACTCGGGATAGGGGGAGTTCGGATGCTTGAGATCCTGGGCTGCAGGGTCAGAAAGTACCATATGAACGAAGGGCACTCAAGCCTGCTCGCCCTGGAACTTCTGAGGCGTAACGGCACCGATCCTGTGAAAGTGAAGGATCTCTGCATTTTTACCACGCATACCCCGGTAGAAGCCGGGCATGATAAGTTTGACTACGGGCTTGTCGAAGACCTTATTCAGGACCGAAACGATGTGGATATCCTCAGAAGATTCGGAGGAGCCGACCGCTTCAATACAAGCCTTTTTGCCCTTAACCTGTCGAACTATGTCAACGGGGTCACGAAGAGGCACAGCCGGATCTCAAGCGAACTCTTCCCAGGCTACAAAATCCAGGCGATCACAAACGGCGTCCACTCCTATACCTGGACTTCCCCTTATTTCAGGAACCTGTATGACCGCTATCTGCCAGGTTGGGCAAATGAACCTGAACTTCTGGTAAGGATAGACGGAATCCCGGACAGCGAGATCTGGGAAGCCCACTGGAACGCAAAGAAAGCCCTGATCGATGAGGTGAATAAAAGGACAGGCGTGGGCATGGACTACGACACTCTGACAATCGGCTTTGCGCGGCGCATGACCGCATACAAGCGCGCAACCCTGGTCCTATCCGACCTCGAAATGCTCAAAAAAATAAACAGACGGGGCAAAATCCAGCTTATTTTTGCAGGCAAAGCCCATCCACGTGACGAAGCCGGCAAACAGCTTATCAGGGAGATCTTCAAAAACATAGAAATCCTGAGGGAAGATATAAAAATTGCCTTTCTCGAAAACTACGATATGGATCTCGCCGCAAAAATGGTCTCTGGGGTCGATATCTGGCTCAATACCCCAACCCGCCCCTACGAAGCCTCCGGCACAAGCGGCATGAAAGCTGCCCACAACGGGGTCGTGAACCTCAGCGTGCTTGACGGCTGGTGGATCGAAGGCTGGATCGAAGGCGTGACC
>CAZSVY010000125.1:0-10136 GCA_964610495.1 uncultured Methanosarcinales archaeon | reverse complement strand
AAAGGATTTTTTCATCACTCCCAGGGCTCCGAGTGCAGTTCAGGAAAACCGGTTCAGGCAGCTTATGGTTATGATGTCAATAGCTGAGGCTAATTATAATGCCCTTGAATATTCGGATGTCCAGGCAATAAATGAGTTCGTGCATCCCATGACGGGCAGTGTCAGGGAAATCATTGAAGCCCAGCAGCATATGGTAGATGTAAGCGAACTTGCAAAAAAGGAATTCGGGTTCTCAATGGAAGTCCCCCGCATAATCCCTCTTATTGAAGATGCTCCTGCGCTGCTGCACGCAAAAGAACTTGCCGAAAACACGATCCACGCCTGGGAAGAACGCTTCGGGGCAGCTCCTGACAGGTTCAGGGTGTTTCTGGGCAAATCCGATTCTGCCCTTTCCTTCGGGCATGTTGCAAGCACGCTTTCCTGTAAATACGCTATAAACGGACTTTCCGAACTAAATTCCGAACTCGATACCCGAACCGGGATTATATTCGGAGCAGGCACGCTGCCTTTCAGAGGGCATCTTGATCTGAAGAATGCAGAAAACTTTTTCAGGGAATACCGGGGGATAGGAACCATTACTCTCCAGTCCGCGCTCAGGTATAGCCATAGAAAAGGGGACGCCGAAGCTCTGGTAAAGCTTGCAAAGGCGAGGCTGCCTGAAACCCCCGAACTCTTTTCCGCGGAAGAAAAAGAAGAAATCGTAAGTCTCATCGGGATCTTTGGGGCAAGCTATGGCCGGATTCTCAGGCAGCTGACTCCTATGATAAACCGGATAGCTGACCTTCTTCCCCAGCAGCGGGACCGACTTATGCATAAAGGGACAGGCGGCTATTCAAGAAGTGCTCCTGACATTTCAGGCCTTGTCAGGCTCTGCCGTAGAGATATCGGAAAAGAGCTTGAAGCCAGCACGCCTGCCGAAAACCTGCACCTGCCAAGGGCAATCAAGTTCACAGGCGCGCTCTATTCCATAGGCCTGCCCCCGGAATTCATAGGCACAGGCCGCGCCCTTGAAGAGGCACGGGAAAAACTCGGAGAAGCCGCCTGTGAAAATTTGCTTACAAGATACTTCCCCTCCCTTGCAGATGACCTGAGATTTACTTCCGGATATCTGGATCTCAATGTAGCTTCCCGCTTCCTATCCGGGGAATGCCTGAAGGAAATCCGCAAAGATCTTGAGATTCTGCATGATACCTTTGACCTTGAAAACAGGCCCGAACCTTCGTACCGCATCCTGCTGGAGATGATGCAACCTGACCTCCTCCAGGCAGGAAGTGCAGGAGACTGCATGGATGAGGAAGTTTCCCAGCTTGTATGCTCGACCCTCACCAAAATGGGAAAAATAAGAAAGGCTCTCGGCTAAACTATTCTGTGTTCCGGTCGTTTGCGGTCGGTTGAACTTGTTCCCGGAAACCTGAAAAGTCTTTCCCGAGGGCGCTCCTGTCCTGCGCATCAGCGGCTGGAGCCCGCATGCCTTGAAAAAAAATAGACGCGAAAACTCAGCCGCACAGGGCAGGCCGAATTTTCAGCCGTACCGGGCAGGCCGAAGCTTCAGCCATGCCGGGTAAACCAGAACCAAGTTTTCGATCAATCGGGAATTGACAGCCTGAAAATTGTTAATCCTTATTTTTTCTGTTTTTTCTCTTTTCTGTTTTTTGCCTTTTTCCGGTTTTTTCTCTATTTTTTATCTGTTTAACTCTTAGAACAGCCGTCTTTTATTTCCTCGCTTAGACTCCCTTAAAATAATGCCCTGTTGTATACTCAACCCCTCTTGCAGGTTTCAGCCTGGTTTCTTTTCCTGCAAGGGCGTCTTTGTATGCCTTTATAATCTCTTTTATCTCGGTTTCGGTATTGAATGAAAGATCAAGCCGGAGCACATCCACACCATATTCTTTCAGGTTTTTGGCGTACTTCAGCATATCAAGCACTTTTGAGTTATAAATCAAGGTTCGGGTCCCCAGGCGCTTTACCGGAAATTCCGAGCCTCCCTGGTCAACGAGAAGCACTTCGCTGTCCTTTCTTACCATTCTTCTGTCAATGAGGGGCTTTAAAAGGTCATTTTCCGTAATAAGCAGGAGTTCTCTGCCGTAAACGAAAATCTCGGTCTGTCCTGAGCCTCTGCAGGCTTGAAGGGTCTCACAGACGTTTTTTATCTCGCTCAGGTTCAATTCGCTCGAAAGGGTTACTCTGTACGCTCCTGCCTGGTAGAGGGTACTTGCTGTAAAAGCATTGAAAATATTGAACTCCTTTCCTGCGGCAAGGGGTATGGAAAGCCCTTTTGCAAGCTGTGCGGCCCCTAGCTCGGAACAGGCTATTCCGAAGCCTGCGGCTTTTATTTTCTCCAGCAGGGGCTTGAGTTCATCCAGTTCACGGTCATGGTTTATCAGGGGAACCCGGAAGACGAGTTCTACCTTTTCGGCTTTCAAATCCTCAAGCTTTTCCGCATTCTCAGGCGCAGTCAGCTCTTCAAACTTTGAAACCGGGATGTATATTATGTCCGCGCCGGCAAATGCAGCCTCAAAGAGGGAGGAGCTTTCATTTACTTCAACACTCAGAAGTAGTTGTTTTGGAGCTCTGTTTCGGCCCAGGGTATTACTGACAGCATTATCGACGGCATTACTGACGACTTGGCCGCTCTCTTTCTCATTACTGGCTTCACTCCTGCCACTTTCAGAATTGCACAGGTAATTGTAATCTGCAAGATCCGGATGCTTTTGCTCTTTCTGATCTGCACTGAGGATTTTTTCCAGCAAAAGGTCTGCAGCTTTTCTCCTTGTATTCTTCAGCACGCCGACCGGGATGAAAATGTTTTCATCAACTTCGATCTCGATAACGGCAGCTTCAAAAGGAGTGTCCCCAAGACTCTCCATTACTTTCCTTATCTGCTCGACCGTGGTTGGGGCTTTTTCGGCTTCCTGGACAACGTAATCGTCCGCAAATTCCACAACGGGAGCTTTCTCTCCGGTCTCTGTGGTCTCTTTGATCTTTCCGCTTTCTTCTCCAATCACAACTGTAAATCGATCCCCTTTCCTGGCTCTTACTTTCAGGCTCACAGGAAGCGTTTTAAGTTTTGTTTTCTGGAGGGTATCGAGGAGCTGCGTATCTGTTGTGAGGTAGAGTTCATCGCCTCTCTGGACTGCTCTTCCGGTCTTCGAGCTGATTTCAAGCGCTACTTTTTCACCCTTCGTTGCACTTTTTATATGCTCTCCTGAAATCGTAATTATGCCTGTAACTGCCGAGCCAAGCATCCTCTCCCGCGTGAAAATGCTTATACCGTCTTTTACCTGGATATCTTCATTCAGCCGAACCGTAAGTTTTGTGTTCCCTTTTGAACGGGAAATATCAAGCACCTTCCCAAGGAATGCCCCGTAATTTGAGCTGTATTTGGGATGGGATACGCCTTTTTCCCCTAATATGAAACCTCTCGTAAACCCTCTGTAAAAGAGCTTTGCAAGTGTGGCTTCCCTTGATTCAAGTTCCTCTTTTGTCGGATTCTCGCCTGGCCCGCAGATGCCTTCGACTGCGGCTTTATAAGCAGCAGCACTCGCAGTAACGTACTCGAGCTTTTTCATCCGGCCTTCGATTTTAAGGCTTACGACGCCTGTTTTTACTATTTCATCAAGCCCTGTAAGTGTGGAAAGTTCGGCACAGCTTATGGGATAGCTGCCTCCGATATGCCTTTCGTCAATTTCCCTGCCATCTACCACGAATCTGTACCTGCGCCGGCAGGGCTGGGCACAGGCTCCCCGGTTTGCACTCCTGTCGTGCAGAAAACTGCTGAAAAGGCATTTGCCTGAATAGGAATAGCAAAGGGCTCCATGCACGAAAACCTCAATTTCCGCGTTTGAGTGATCCACAATATCCTTTACCTCAGCTGCAGTGAGTTCCCTTGAGACTATGACCCTTTTTGCTCCCAGGTCTGCTACGAAATCGACCCCTCCTTTATTGTGGATCGTCATCTGAGTACTTGCGTGAAGCTCCAGATCCGGATAGGTTTCCTTTAAAAGTTTGAGAAGCCCCAGATCCTGCAGAATAATTGCATCGATTCCGGCTGCATATGCACGATCCACTATATCAAGCGCGTGCTGCAGCTCTTTTTGCTTGATCGGGATGTTAAGGGCCAGGTAAACAAGAACCCCATGTGAGTGGGCCAGTTTCACGGCTGCATCGAGGTCATCGAGAGTAAAGTTCTTTGCACCTTGGCGGGCATTGAATTCCCCGACTCCGAGATAGACAGCATCAGCTCCTCCTCGAATTCCAGCAAGCAGGGCTTCTTCGTCGCCCACGGGAGCCAGAATTTCAGGTGGAGTACAAGTAAAATTTACAGTAGACATTTTAGATCAGGTTGTTCTTTCCAATAGCTGGAAGGTTTTTGTAATTATAAAGAAAGGGCTAATAAACGATTTACCTGAGAAGCTTAGTAGCATACTATAGGTAATAAGTATAGGCAACAATTACAGGTAACAGGTATAGGTAATAAGTATAGATAGTAAGTTCAGATAGTAAGTTCAGATAGTGTATTCAGATAGTAAGTTCAGTTTAAAACGTAAAGGTGCTTCTCGCATAAAAAATGGATGGTAAGCCCGGAACTTTTTCATATCAGGAGAGCTTTTTTAGCCTGGAATCTTAAACTGAATCAGACCTGCCTGCGAATTTAATGGTTTATTTCAGAGTTTTTATCACGACTGAGCATATTTTCCATGTTTTTAGCTTTAATGCCATTATAGCAGAGTTTGCCAAAAGGGGGGTGAATTTGCTTACTTAAATGCTTTTTAAGATTTCAGGCTAAATAACCCGCTAAAACAAAAAAGAGTGACAATGTATATATATACATAAATATTTCTTAGTACATAAAATTAGCTGTGACCAGATAACTATCTGGACATGGATTTTACCTGCTTTGTTGCAGAGCCCACAGGATTCTTGATTTCGTTTGAATCCTCTTTTACGCTCTAATAAACGATGAAACTTCGTGAAACGAATGAGTGCTGCAGGGATGCAGCACAAAGTAACCCACAGATTATATGCAGGTATCAGTTCGGCATAAACACGCTGATTAATTCTGCAACAAGGCAGCTATACTTGAATTTGCATATTTTCTGAAGCTTCATCCAGGATGAAACATGAGTTCATTTAAAATATTCGAGAGGATTGAATCTTATTACTTCGATTCCTCAAGAATATATAAAATTATAAGAAACTACCAATCTCTACAGAAGTATAATACCACCTACCTCTATGCCACCTGGCTCTCTTTGAACAGGTTCTTCAACCCGGCAACAGCAAAAGTAGTTCCGGAGCTCCAAAACCAGGCCTTTGAAAAAACGGCTTTGCGGCGTTTGGAGGGTCTGGCATGGTAAGTGACGAAGAAATGAGGTCCGGGAACATAGCGAATCTCTTCTTGAAATTTGCATTCCCGACCGTCGTGGGAGTTGTCATTGCTGGAATCCAGGGGATAATTGACGGCTTCTTCATAGGAAACGCTATAGGGAGCCAGGGGCTTGCAGCAGTCACCCTTGCCTATCCTGCCTATATGGCTATAATCGCCATTGGATTGATTCTCGGGATCGGCGCATCCAGTCTTACGGCCCTGCAACTTGGAAAGGGAAATCTCAACGGAGCCCTGGATATAGTACACAATGCTTTTTCCCTGTGTCTTCTTACAGGAGCGGTTTTTACTGTAATTGGGCTGGTTTTTTGTGAAACCTCGATCAGTCTCCTTGGAGCCAGCGGGCCTGCCCTTGCTTTTGCCCGCGAGTACTTAAGGGTCATTTTCATGGGTTCGGTCTTTATGATCCTGACAATCGCCCTTGATCCGCTGGTCAGGAACGACGGAAAACCCAGGCTCTGTATGAATATCATGATTGCAGGAGTAATTGTAAATCTTGTGCTTGACTACATTTTTATCATGCGTATGGGCATGGGAGTGTCAGGTGCCGCCTTTGCCACAATAATTTCCTTTGCTCTACCGGCAGTGCTGCTCATGCATTATCTTTTTGGCAGTCAGGCAAAATTAAAACTCCGGCTTAAAGCCATGAAATTCAAACTCGGGACCGTGCTCCAGATTCTTAGAGCCGGCTTTCCGTCTTTCGTGATGCAGATTTCACTGGCTCTCGTGCTCTTTGCGCACAATTACATGCTGCTAAGGTACGGTTCCGAGCTTGCGGTCTCAGCTTACGGCATTATAGGATATGTCTTTTCAGTTTTCTATATGCTTTTCGAAGGAATAGCCCTGGGAGTGCAGCCGATTATAGGCTTCAATTACGGAGCTGGCCACTACGAAAGGGTTTCAAAGACACTGAAGCTGACAATGCTTTCATGCATCATCATAGGAGCTTTCGGATTTGTGTTAATCTACCTCTTTCCGGAGAGATTGGTGCAGATCTTCAGCCAGGACGACTCCGAACTTCTGGAAATTACGCTGCGGGGGATGGACATATTCATGTTCTCTTTGCTCGTTGAGGGTACAGTGCTCCTCACTGCTATATATTACCAGTCAATAAACAGGGTCAGGGCAGCACTCTTCATCTACCTGGGAAAGATCTTTGTTTTCCTCCTTCCTCTGCTCTTTATCTTGCCGGTTTTCTTCGGCCTGGATGGAATCTGGTCGGCCTCTCCGGCTACGGAGTATATCATGATGCTGGTAGCCCTTGTTATGCTTTCGAAGGAATTCAAGTTCCTGAAGCATAATGCAATGGCCAAAAATAAACAACACTCAGCCGGTACAAAACAGGCACTGTCGGTAGTCAGAAACAGCGGAAAAACTGGAGTTGAGGAGAGTTCCAGACTTGTTACTTTCAGGCCTGCTGAAAAAAGAAAGGTCTTGTGAGATACTCCTCCCTGAAATCCCGGTTTTAGGGGCTTTAAAGAAGGGCAAGAAAACCCTTCATTTCACTGTAAATACTTTTTTATATTGGACGGGATGTCAGTTCTTACTGCTGTCGTTTGCCCTTTTTCTATACTTCGGGTTTTAAACATGAACATTCACCTTCGGCTCAACCCAAACTGTATAAAAAACTGCTATTTTTTCCTTTCTTTCTTTTTACGTAGTTGATGATTTACCTCTTCTTTTATCTCTTCTATAACAAACAACTTAACATATTACCTAACTCAAGAATATATCTTTTTAAAACTATTCTGGGACTCCGATGCCAAGAGGTATATATCTTAAGAAGATAATTTAGTCTGTGAGAATAAGAAATTAAAAATAAGGATAAAATGTGAGAAAAACGCTGATCTCAATGACAGACAAAGGAAGTATGCGAGAAAAAACCCTTAAAATCGAGAGGCTTGTAAGCTATCTTCTGCCAGCGGTTATATTTTCCCTGGCTTTGTGGACTCTAGATAGACAGGTACGTCATTTGCACTCGATGTATATTGTCAAAAGTATTACCAGCATTCCACTTAGCCATATAGAGCTTGCTTTCTTTTTAACTTTCTTGAGTTATCTTGCTTTAACAGGTTATGATTACCTGGCAGTTCGTCATATTAACCACCCTGTGCCTTATAAGCAGACTGCCAGGGCTTCTTTTATCAGCACATCCATAAGTTACAATGTTGGCTTTAATATCCTGACAGGAAGTTCCCTGAGATACAGGTTGTATTCGAGAAACGGGCTGGATTTACGCCAGATCTGGGAAATTATAGTTTTTTGCATTTTCACCTTCTGGATAGGCTTTTGTTTTGTCGGAGGCCTGCTCTTCACATTCTACCCTGTGAAGCTGTCGGATTATGCACCCGAGATTCCGGTCCCGTTAAACATTGTCGGAATTCTACTACTGCTGTTTGTTGCTGTTTATTTCTTTTTATCGTTCAGGAAATGGAGTTTCAGGGTTAAGGAGTACCAGATCAGGATTCCTGAACCGAAAACAGCCTTCTTGCAGCTTGCTTTGTCCTCAGTAGATTACCTGCTTTCGGGAAGCATTATCTATTTCCTTTTACCCTCAAATCCCCAGCTTACCCTGCTTCATGTACTTGTATTCTTTGCGCTGGCGCAGATTATAGGGTTGATAAGTACTGTTCCAGGAGGGCTCGGAGTTTTCGAGACTCTGATGCTGTTTATGCTGGAACCGTATTTCGGTACGGTCGATATAATTAGACCGCTTCTTCTCTTCAGGACGATTTACTATTTCGTTCCTTTCCTTTTTGGGTTCCTGGCCCTTATATTCCATGAATATGAAGAAAGAGAAGAATCTCTTAAAAAAGTTGGGAAAGCTACATATTCCAGCCTGTCACAAATAGTACCTCAAATCTTTTCTGTTTTTATCTTTCTTGGAGGCGTTTCCCTTTTCTTTTCCGGAGCGCTGCCTTCAAACCCCAGATACCTCTATGATCTCACTTATATTGTTCCTCTTCCCCTTATAGAATTCTCCAGGCTTTTTGGAAGCATCATGGGTGTGTTACTCCTGCTTCTGGCAAACGGGCTCTGGAAAAGGATTGACGGAGCCTATATTCTTTCCATTGCCGTACTTTTGATGGGTGGAATTTTTGCCCTGTTGAAAGATTTTGATTATCATGAAGCTGTAGTCCTTTTTACCCTGTTTTTCTTTTTGCTTCCCTGCAGAAAGTATTTTTACAGAAAATCCTCCCTTATGCATCAGTCTTTTAGCCGGAAGAATATAATTGCTATAATTCTAGTGCTTGTGAGCTTCGTCTGGCTTGGATTTTTTTCTTACAGGAACGTGGAATATTCAAACGAGCTCTGGTGGCAGTTCGGGATTAATTCCCAGGCATCCAGCTTTTTGAGGGCTACAGTTGGAACTTTCCTCCTGCTGCTGGTTTTTGGGATGGTGAGAATGCTGAGCCCCTTTTCCAGGGATATTCACCAGCCAGGGGAAGAGGAAATGGAGCTTGCAAAAACAATTATCAACCGGAGTCAGGAAACGGCTGGAAACCTGGTGTTTACCGGGGACAAGTACCTGCTATTCGACGATGAAAAGCAGGCTTTTTTGATGTATGGGATTTCCGGAAAGACCTGGGTTGCAATGGGAGACCTTGTTGGAACCAGCAGCCAGGCAAAAGAGTTGATCTGGGACTTTTACGAAATGAGTAAACTGCACCAGGGCAGGGCTGCTTTTTATGAGGTGAGCGAAAAGTATATTCCTGTTTATCTTGACCTTGGCCTGACCCTGATAAAAATCGGGGAAGAGGCTAAAGTTCCCCTCGAGGATTTTACCCTGGAAGGAAGTGCAAGCAAAGACTTCCGCTATACAGTGCGGAATGTGGAGAAAAAGGGGTACAGGTTTGAAATTGTCTCCGGAGAAGCGGTTCTTAGCCTTATGCCTGAACTCCGGCGGATCTCGGATGCCTGGCTGGAAATGAAAGCAGGCAAGGAAAAGCGATTCTCAATTGGCTTTTTTGACGAGAAATACCTGAGCAATTTCCCGCTTGCCCTTGTGAGGAATGAATCCGAAATCGTTGCCTTTGCAAACGTATGGACAGGCGCGGATAGTGAAGAGTTCAGTGTTGACCTGATGCGCTACAGCCCAAATGCCCCGGATAGGACAATGGAATACCTTTTTGTCAAGCTCATACTCTGGGGAAAAGAAATGGGGTACAGACGCTTTTCCCTCGGGATGGCTCCCCTTTCAGGGCTTGAAAACCGGCAATTTGCTCCGGTCTGGCACAAGATCGGGGCTTTAATATTTGCTCACGGAGAACACTTTTATAATTATAAAGGATTACGGGACTTTAAGGAGAAATTCAATCCCGTCTGGAGCCCTAGATATATCGCTCTCCCCAAAGGGTTCAAACAGGGTCTTGTCTTAAAAGATATAGCAGCCCTGATTTCAGGAGGAATGAAAGGGATTTTCTCAAAAGAAAGCAAGAGAGCGACAAGCCGCAGAGGGCATCAGGTGCCCGAAAAGCTGCCTGAATGATTTTTAAATCTTTTCCTAGCTAATTTTTTAACTCATCTACTCGCTGGGCGCTACTTTTTGACTTATCTTCCGGCTAAATATTATTTAAATCATTTCTCAAATTTATCCAGCACTAAAAACATAAATTCCTTTGTGCTGGCAAGATATTTTCCCTTTTCCAGCATTTCATGCCTTTTCTGCACAAACGGCCCTTCCGCGATCCCTTCTCCGAACCGCTCGATTAAAGACTGAATTCTTTCTTCATTAACCTCAGGGTGAAAT
>CAZSVY010000124.1:0-9130 GCA_964610495.1 uncultured Methanosarcinales archaeon | reverse complement strand
TTAATACTTTTCATGAGTTAAATTCATTTACATTTATATATCTTTTTAAATGGAATCAAAACGAAAGAAGAATAAACCTTTTTTAGTAACCTTTTTTAGTATTGCTGCATACTGACCGCTGACACAGACCATATACTCATCAAATTCATGAGTATGTTTCTTGGAAACTCTGTCAGAATAACAGGTCCAGAAAGCCATCTGACTGCCGTCTGCACCTTCGTAAAAATAGCCGTCAATATCCTCAGTATTTTGCTCCTTACTGCTGATATGATTACTTTCATTTTTCATAAATTCAGGAAAATCTTTCACGTCAAAACCTCTCAGCATTTAAGTAATCTACATAATGTCCAATCAATGCATGAATTGTAACGTCAAATCAAAAAACAATTCAGCATCAGCAAGCATTTCAATATCTTTATTACTTTAGCAGACATCAAACTATTGAGGTGAACAAATGCCAGCAAGAAAAGTAAAGAATGATAATAAAGAAAAAGAATTAATGGAAAAACTAGAATCAATAGAAGAAAAAAAAGAAGATACAGCAGAACAGATAAACATAGAAGAGGAACCCGATGAAAGTAAAAGGCCTAAATAAACAGTATGTTACAAACAAAAGACGTGATTTAATACTTTTCATGAGTTAAATTCATTTATATTTATATATCTTTTTAAATAGATTCAAAACGAAAGAAGAATAAACCTTTTTTAGTATTGCTGTATACTGGCCACTGACACAGGCCATGTACTCATCAAATTTCCTACAAAAAATAAAAATTGAGTCTTAAAAGTCTCTTCATAACTTAGTAGCTATTATTGAAACCAGGTTAAAGTAATTTCCAGCCTCGGCTTCCATCATTCCAATATCCCTGCGAGCATAGTCATTGTCGCATGAAAGCCAATCCTGCCACGCCTCTTCTAAACACTTTAACTCTTTGAACTCCTGGATACTTACTGAATCACAAATTTTCCAGAGATTATACCACCAGTCGTATGAGTGTAGAGTTAAACTCATATCATCAGACCAGTATGGCTGTAATTCTGCCGGAACTCCTTTTGTAAATTCCTTTTTCAGCCCAGGGACTGCAACTGCGATTTGCCCTCCTTTTTTTACAAGCGGAGCAAGGTAGTCTGTCAAATAATTTTCCTCAACTCCGAAATAGTGATAGGCATCCACACATATAGCAAGATCAAAATACTCATGGGCAAACGGCAAATCGTGAGCCTCGGCATGTATCGGTATTATCTTATCTTCCAGTCCCATTGCCCTGATTCTTTCATAGTTATCCGTTGCACTGATCCAGAGGTCGGTTGCAAAAACCGTAACATCATATTCTTTTGCCAAAAATATCGAAGTCAATCCTCGCCCGCAGCCAAGATCAAGTACTCGCATGCCTTTCTCAAGCTTTAAAGACTCAGACAGCTCCTCAAGAATTTTCATCGAATTTGGGCCCATCATATTTTCTTTAAGAAAACCAGTATCATACTTACTGCTCTTTTCAAGTATCAGCTTGACCACCTGTCATTTGTTCATCTATTCCATTATTCTATACAGTCTGGTCTTTTGGTTTTATAAATGCTGTGGGCGTGCCTTTCGGAAGTAGATTTATGTCCGATTCTTGCGGACTTCTTTTTAAAAAAGTAAATTGAATTCTCGCCAGAGCGATTCGACAGAAAAGGATCTAACTTTAAAATAGTCCGCCTGAAAGAGAGAAATAAGTCAAAGTGACGGCTGGCCTTATACTTGAAGCGCAGTTCTGAGAAATGTCCTGTATTCTTTGACCCCGAGTCATTATTAAAGAGATAGAAAAAGAGTTCCTCTGGGCTGAGATGGATCTAGAATAAAAACAAAGACAAAATATGAAAGGAAGGAGACTTCCTCTCTTCACTCCAATTTACGTCTTTGCTTTCATCTTGTCAATTATTATGTAGTCCTTGATGGCACTTACGGAATCGAAAGGAATGAGGATAAAGTTGTCCGCTTTCCTGTACCTGGTAGTGTCAAAATTGGGATTCGGGGTGACCATCAGGTCAATGATGTTTCCCCCTTTGATCTCGACTACAATGTTGCTCAGCGTTCCTATCTCTGTTCCGTCGGTAGCCATTACCTGCTTGTTAAAGAGAAGGTTCCTTGCAAATACTTTCGACATTTTTATCGTATCTCCGTTCGCAGCGTGTTATGCGGGTTTGGGTAAAGCTGGCTTTTCACTTCAAATATTTTAATATTTTATTACATTTGAAACCAGGTCTTTAAAACTTTTTCCTTTTAAAATTTGCTCTTTTAAAGAGCTACTCCTTTAAATTCTTACCTGTACCCGACATAACCAGCTGCTTCTGTAAGTTTCTGACCTCCCTTGAACTGCGCCTCGATCTTCTCATAGAACTGAGCAATGTTCTCCGTAATGGTGGGTTTTACCTTCTTCAGGGCTTCCCTGAAGTGTCTCATTTCTATGTTTTCGACATCAAAGTTCTCCCTCAGGGCGATCATTACAGCTTCCCTGCACACGGACTCGATATCGGCGCCCACGTACCCCTCAGTTATATCGGCGAGGGTTTCAATGTCCACATCGTCAGCAAGGGGTGTATCCTCTGTGTGGATCCTGAAGATCTTGAGCCTGCCCTTACGGTCAGGAGAACCTATATAGACCAGCCTGTCAAAACGCCCCGGGCGCAGGATTGCAGGGTCCAGAAGGTTAGGGCGGTTGGTTGCGGCAATTACCACCACGTCCCTGAGGGCTTCAAGCCCATCCATCTCGGACAGGAGCTGGTTCAGAACTCTCTCTGAAGTGCGGCTGTCCGTGGACTCCATCCCTGGCATTGAGGCAACCGAATCGATCTCGTCAAAGAAAATTACACATGGAGCAACCTGCCGGGCTTTCTTGAAGGTTTCCCTAATAGCTTTTTCCGATTCCCCAAGCCATTTCGAGAACATCTCAGGCCCTTTGACACTTATGAAATTAGCATTGGACTCTTTGGAAACCGCCTGGGCTATCAGGGTCTTTCCAGTACCTGGCGGGCCGTAAAGCAGGATCCCCCTTGGAGCTTTTATGCCCATCTTAATGAACTTCTCCGGGCTTTTAATGGGCCACTCAACAGCCTCAATAATGGATTGTTTTGCTTCATCCAGCCCTCCCACATCGTTCCAGTTAACTGTGGGCGTTTCCACGAAAATCTCTCTGAGAGCCGACGGTTCGGCCTCCATCAGGGCATCTTCAAAGTTCCTCTTGGTTACAACGATTTTTTCCAGCCTCTCAGGTGGAATTGCTTCCTTTTCCAGGTCAAGGTCAGGCAGATTTTCCCTGAGGCACCGCATTGCTGCTTCCTGCACAAGAGCCAGCAGGTCCGCGCCCACAAACCCCTGGGTCCTTTCAGCCAGATACATCAGATATTTATTCGTCTTTTCTTTTCTTTCCCTCTCCAGGGCAGTTTCATCAACTTCGATTTCGGCTTCCCCGACTTCCTCAGCCCCTGAGTCTCTTTCTATGGGCATGCCCCTTGTATGAATCTGCAGGATTTCGTACCTGTCCTTGGTATCAGGCACACCGATATGGATTTCTCGATCAAAACGGCCTGGTCTCCTGCGTGCGGGATCGATTGCATCCACACGGTTTGTGGCCCCTATAACCACAACCTGTCCTCTCTCTACCATTCCGTCAAGCAGGGTCAGGAGCTGGGCGACCACTCGCCTTTCCACTTCCCCTGTCACATTTTCACGTTTTGGGGCAATGGAATCGATCTCATCAATAAAAATGACCGATGGAGCGTCCTGGGTTGCCTCTTCGAAGATCTTCCTGAGCCTTTCTTCACTTTCTCCGTAGAACTTCCCTACAATCTCAGGGCCGGCAATGTAATGGAAACTTGCTCCGGATTCATTGGCTACGGCTTTTGCAATCAGGGTCTTCCCGGTTCCGGGTGGGCCGTAGAGAATGACCCCTTTAGGAGGCTCGATATTAAGGTGGCCGAAAAGCTCAGGATGCTTCATGGGCAGCTCTATCATTTCCCGGACACGCATGATCTCATCCCCGAGGCCTCCTATATCTTCATAGGTGGTTACGCCCCGGGTTGCTTTTTCGTACCCCTGTACCGGCTTTTTGCGAAGTTCGATAAGCGTTGCTTCCGTAATAAGGACAATTGTGTTTGAAGGTTCGGTCTCAACAGCTACCAGAGGGATTACCTGGCTTGTAGTCAGAGATTCTGTCATCGGCTGAGACATCGAATTTATTATAGGAATAATGTCTCCCCTGAAAACCGGCCTTTTGAGGATATGCCGTTTAATGATTTCATTTGCGTGTTCCCCGAACTGAAGTTCAGGCCCCCCCTGCATCATGCTTTCTGGAAGCGCCAGAATAAGTTTCTTTGCTTCTGGGGCTTCAACCTTTCTGATGGTTACCTTCTCTCCTATGGAAACGCCTGCATTTTGCCGGATGAAGTTATCAATTCTCACAAGTCCCTGATCCCAGTCCTGCCTGTCAGCTCTCCATACTTTTGCCGTGGTCTTTTTCTTCCCCCTTATCTCAACAATATCGCCTGGCGAGAGTTGAAGTTTCAGTAAGGTTGTAGGGTCAAGTCGGATAATTCCTCTTCCAAGGTCGATAGGATATGCCTTTTCAACCTTCAACTGTATTTCTTCCATAGATCATCCCGAAAATAGTTGTCTTTTTGATTGTAACTTTTATTTAACAATAACATAAAATGAACGAACGCCGGATTTCTGAAATTTCTCCGGACTGCGTACTGCGGAACTACCTGTTTTCTATATTAGATGTCTTTTTATTTCAATGCCTTTGATAAGGGAAGTTTTTGTCCCGGAGGGTTTGTTGCGGAACACTCTGGGCCTTGAATTTTCTGTCCAGTCTTCCTATTCTAATACACCCCCTTTTATAACCTGTACCCTGGCGGACAATAATTTTATCGGTTAGGGTACATTTGATAATCAGTTATTTATATTATATTGCCCGGGATATATTATTCCCTATATCTTCCATTTATTAAATAAGTTTATTCTAACCCCGTTTTCCTCTGAGGGTTTATATATTTAAAGCTTCTGTTTATAAAATTATTTAATCCTAAAATCAGTCACTTAAACCAGATATCTTTCGAATCTATTATCATCGGGAGCTTGAATTATCAATCAGGAGCTTGAATTCTCAGGATCCCCAATTCTCAGAATCTTGAGGCCATTTAGAATTATATACCTGACGAATATCCAGGAATTGACAGCATGAATCTTGAAATCGCGCAGAACAGGATTATTGATTTTATCCGGAACGAAACCCGTAAAGCAGGTGTGAATGGAGCTGTTGTAGGTATCAGTGGGGGAATAGATTCAGCCCTTGCCGCAACGCTCACCGTAAAAGCTCTGGGAAAAGATGAAGTGCTCGGAATCCACATGCCCGAGTCCGGTCTTACCCCTGCTGAAGACGGCAAAGATGCGAAAGCCCTTGCAGACTGGCTGGGTATCGAGTTTCGGACTATTGATATTTCAGAAATTATTTCGGCCTTTATGGCTGCAGTCCCTGAGAGTGAATCTGCAGACCGGCTCTCCATGGGCAACCTGAAAGCAAGGATCAGGATGTCCCTCCTCTACTTCCATGCAAACCGGATGAACCGTATGGTCATAGGAACGGGCAATAAAACCGAGATCCTGCTTGGCTATTTCACGAAATATGGGGACGGCGGTGTTGATCTCGAACCCATAGGCGGGCTTTATAAAACCGAGGTATGGGAGCTCTCTCGCAGGCTTGGAGTTCCCGACTCTCTTATCACCAAAAAACCCTCAGCAGGTCTCTGGGCAGGCCAGACCGATGAAGCTGAACTTGGAATCTCTTACGTAAGAGTGGATGAAGTGCTCAGAAGGCTTGAGCAGAATGAAAATCCTGATACCATTCTGAACACGCTCGGGGTTTCCAAAGAACAGCTGAACTCAGTCATGAACCGCATCGAGAAAAGCGAGCATAAAAGAAAAGCTCCTCCCGTACCGCCCGAGTTCCGCAAGCCTTTTTAAAAAAGGCTTGACCACAAACCTTTTCAAAAAAGGTTTGATCGAAAACGCAAGCCTTTTTTGAAAAGGCTTGAGCGAAAACCCCCTGGCAGCGGCGTGATCAACCGGCGCAACGGTTGAGGCGCAACGGTTGAGGCCCAACGTTTGAAGGGCAGTTTTTCCGCGCCGATTCTTCTTAGCGAGCAGGGTGAATGTTGAGATCAGACCTTTGTTCCCTGACCAGGGGTTTTGCAAGGTGTCGGCGGGCGCAGGGGGGGACTTCATATAATCCTGCTTCAAGGTCTCTTTTTATTTCACAGATGATTTTTGAGGCAGCCTGAGTCCCGCATTTTTTACAGCGGAAGCCTTGGGCCTGGCCTGATGATTTCATATGTTTTCCGCAGCTCGGGCATTTCGGGTTTTCTTCTTTATAAAGGGGAGCGAGCGTTTTTATTTCGATTTTTTCGATGTTGAGGGTTCTGGAATTGACACTTCCCGACAGTGCAACCTTATCTCCGGGCCTGAGCTTCCTTATAAGCAGCCGGAAATTCTTTGTGGGTTCGAAGGCTGCACAGTCGATTCCGTTTCCTTCCTTATCCCTAATGGGGAAGATAACATGCCCCCCGGGGATGGTTTTGGGAGCGGCTGAAACCGTGCCTTCGAGCCTGTAAGAATGCATGTCCTGGATTTCAGCTAGATTTACTGCGGGCAGCAGGTGCATATCAGTTCCCTGGTTTGTCCTGTATACGGCAGAACGCTCGACAGGTTCAGCCCTGATCAGGGCTGCGGCTTCGGTAACTATGATCGGATTTTCTCCCCTTATTCCGAAAAGCACGGGGTCGGCTGAGTGAGGTACGCAGACAATAAGCCTGTTTTTAAGGTCCACGGTGTCCCAGGTTTCAGGATAAGTCTTCCTGTCAGCTTCAAAGAAACTTTCCTTTTCTATCTCGCGTGGGGTTCCCCATCTTTCCTTCTGCCTGTAAGCCAGGTGCTCGAAAGTGTGTTCCCATGCTTCGAGGTTTAGCATAGCCCCGCAGGCTGCAAGGGCCCCTATCAGCCCTCTTCCGTTTTTAAAGCCTTTTGAGGGAATCCCGTATTCCGAGATAAGGCTTTTTGCCTCCTGTATTTCGATAACGTCTCTTACGGCTTTCTTCAGAAAGTTCCTGAGGACAGGTCTGAGTTTCTTGTAATCTTTTTCCAGGATAAAAACCGCGCCCGGATTGGTCTTTTCGCATTCCATGCGTGCAAGAGCTTTTATTCTGGACACCACATGGGCGATTACTTTTTCCGGGCAGCCAGTCTTGATTTTCAGGGCTACTGCAGCATTTCCTCTTGTTTTGTAGGGAATGGTTGGGTTCAGGCGTACAAGGAGCGGAAAAGTCTCCACAGTCCCGTAGGCCTGAAGCTCGTCCAGCAGCAGAGCTCCCAGATATGTTGTGCACATTCCTTCGTTTGAGTCAGTATCATCAATTCCGATAATCATTTTTCTTCGGTTCCAGTTTTTGCCTTTTAGTTTTCCAGACGCGTTTCCGATAGATACAGTTTTCGTTACTCTCCGGCGCATTTTTGCACTATGTGGATTATCAAAAGTGAAGAAAAATATATATAGATGTTCAAACAGAGATTGATATCGGAATGACAAAAGAAGTTCTCATACATCAAATTATTGATGTATTGGCACGTGCAGGTTTTGCACTTTCCGATCGCTGCAATATTCGTCCGAGGAGTTTTGACGTTGCTGCACGGAAAGGTGAGACACTATTACTTTGCAAGGTTTTATTTAATATTGACGGCCTGAATGAAGAAACTGCCAGGGAAATGAAGTACCTGGCCGAATATCTTGGAGGTTCTGCTATTGTTGTGGGGGCAAAGACCAGAGATCAGATGCTTGAGGATAGCGTCGTGTACATGCGTTATGACATCCTTGCCCTGAATGTACAGACTCTTCACGACTACTTTATTGAAAATGTTCCTCCCCTGGTTTCAGCAGCTCCTGGTGGGTTATATGTCTCCATAGAAGGAGATCTCCTTAAAAAAGCCAGGATGGATCAGTCAATGTCTCTTGGGACTCTTGCTGCTATGGTAGGGGTTTCAAGGAGAACTATCAGCAAGTATGAAGAAGAGGGCATGGATGCGTCCATAGACGTCGTGCTCCAGCTGGAGGATATTTTCGGCGTTGAGCTGGCAAGGCCCATTAATATCCTGAACTCCTGCGGAAGCAGGAAGCCCCGAAAGAAAACAGAACCCGATACGGAAGAGCAGACAAAATCCTCCAGGCTTTTGCCGGAAGATTTGATCCTTAACACCATTTCCATGCTTGGCTATGATGTCCTTCATACCGCACAGGCGCCTTTCAAGGCAATTTCCCGGGATAAATCCTCGGTTATCCTCACAGGAGTCAGCGAATTCAATACAACCGTAATCAAGCGAGCTCATCTTATGAGCAGCATTTCCTGTGTCACTGAGACGCAGTCCGTATTTATCATCAACGGAAGTTCCAAAATAAAATCCGTAGAAAAAACGGTCCTGATCGAGAAAAAGGAACTTGACAAGATAAGTGATTCTCAGGAGCTTCTTAATTTTATAGAAGAGCGTAGAGATACTCACGACGAAACGTGATACCCGAGTCCCGCTCGAGTCCCGCCTGAGTCCCGCCCGAGTCCCGTCTCGGGAGGACGGGGCCCTTTTCGCTGCGCTCAAGAGGGCTAATTTATAAATCAAGATACTGAAGTGAGCTCAAGAGGGCTGACTTATGGGCAAGAAAGGGTACTTTTTCAACTCGCTCAAGAGGGCTAATTTACAATATATAACTGAGATCTCCTAAGGGGGCTGATTATAGGATTATATCTTTTCCATGATTTCCGCGTTTTTGATGGTCGGATTTGTTTACGGCTTTTAGAAGAGCTGAAAATTAATGCGATGATTTCACAATGTCGGATGCCTGGACGTCTTATCGGTTGGATATTCTGGCGCTGACAATTTTCCAGATTTTTTATTTTCGGGGTTTTTCTTTAGCGGATTTTTGGGCTTGTTTTATGGGATCGGGCAGAAACAGGCTGGTCGGATAGGGCATAGTTCCAAAACCCTAATATAGCACTGTTTCAATCTAAAAGCTTCGATGACGGTAAAGATTGCAGTGCTGGTTTCTGGAAG
>CAZSVY010000123.1:0-7699 GCA_964610495.1 uncultured Methanosarcinales archaeon | reverse complement strand
ATATTTGATAATCTGAGAGCTTCTTCCGACCTTTTACGCTCAGTAATGTTTCTGGCAATAGTTGAGATGGCAACAAGCTTGCCAGAAGTGTCAAAGACAGGAGAAAAAGTTACTGAAACATTTATTTTTGTACCGTCCTTTTTTAACCTTAAAGTCTCGTAGTGCTGGATTCTTTCTCCATGTTTAATCTTTTCAGAAAAGTATTTTATTTGTCCTTTAAGGTCATCTGGCTCAAGCATTGAAATGTTTTTTCCCAGAGTCTCTCCAGCCAAATAGCCATAAACCTTTTCTGCTCCCTTATTCCAGCTAGTAATAATACCGTCAAGAGACTTAGTTATAATTGCATCTTCTGAAGATTCCACAGCATTTGCCAGTATCTGAATTTTCTCCTCTGCTTTTTTACGTTCAGTAATATTACGGGCGACATAAATACTCCCAATGAGTTTTCCTTCCGAATCATGTAGTGGCGTGGTGCTTACTGCAAAATAACCACCAAGACAATCTTCGCAGACCTCTGAGGTGTGCTCAGCCCCGTCCTCAAGCAACTGCCGGTGCGGGCAAAAAGAGGGAGGTTCGTCTGTCCCATGGATAACACGATAGCAGGTTAACCCTACGCACTCTTCCGGTGTCACTCCCAGCCTTGCTGCCATGGCTCTGTTTGCACGAACAATCCGGCACTCATTGTCTATTATGGCTACAAGGTCTGGTACAGCATCAAAAGTATGTTTCCAGTCTTTTGCAGCCTGAATAGCTTCGTTTTCCGCCCTTTTCCTTCCGGAGTTTTCTATTTGCTCCCATTTTCCTTCCTTTTTGATCAAAGTGAATTGATGGTTGGAGACTACGTCAATAATCTCGGCTGTGCTGCACATATCGAGATAATATGGGCATAGAGCTATCACGTGGTGTTTGCCAATAATAGCATCCACTTTTTCCTCATAATCAACAAAATCGTCCCAACCTTCTTTTTCCAGCCAGCGATTATCCCCTGAAGCCCTCAATCCATCATAACCCCTTGCCAGAGCCTGATCGATTTTTTCAACCCAGCTACCTACGACTTTATCCTGATCGAAAATACCCTCTTTTATATACCCATGAGTGTAAGGGATGATCTCCATTTGCCCTTTTCCCAGATAAACATCAATATCAGGAACAACCTTTTTCATGGCTTCTTTTGCGTCCTCGACTTCCAGAGGCTGTGCCGTGACCCATAGACAAAATTCGTTGTTTTCCAATCCTGCTTTGAAATAAGGAACGAGCATATCCACTAAATCTTCTTTTGTTTGATAGAACTGGCAGAAGTGCGTTCCCCAGGGCACATCCCCAATAATGTCAATACCAGATTTCCTCAGGCTTTCTCTCATTCCAAATCTTCTCCTGCTTAGGGATGTATGAGGAAGAAATTCCGTTGTCTCTATAGTGTGTGGTCTTACGCTCCGTACTTCATAATTAGACTTTCGTTTAGAAAGCTCTGTGCAGAGCGATATCCGGAAGAATCAAAAACCTTATTAGGCGGGAGAGGTAGCAGCTCACAATGCTGTACCAGCCATATGACAAATGAATATTAATTCTCTTCCATTTATTTTGTCATCTATATATGTTTTATCGAGCCTGCAAGATTCTCCGATTTGCGTTTATTAATTGAACCGCATCTCTTTATTCCAGCAGAGTCCTGGGATTGATATAGCCACTCCTGAGCATATGGTCGGCAAGTACAAGGGCAACCATAGCTTCGGCAACCGGTACCATGCGCGGGGGGATTGTGGGGTCATGCCGACCTTTGATTGTGATTTCAGTGTTTTCAAGGGCTTTGAGGTCGACGGTTTGCTGGAGTTTTCCTATGGACGGGGTTGGTTTTACAGCCGCCCTGCAGACAATGTCCAGGCCTGTTGAGATTCCTCCGAGAATGCCGCCGGCATTATTACTCGGAGAGGTTATTTTTCCTCCCTCTATCCGAAAAGGATCGTTCATTTCACTCCCACGCAGGCGAGAAGCTTCAAATCCGGCTCCGATCTCGAAGCCTTTGACGGCAGGAATGCTCATGAGGGCTTTTGCAAGGTCAGCATCCAGCCGGTCAAATACAGGTTCTCCAAGGCCGGCAGGCACACCTTTAACAATAAGCTCGACAATGCCTCCGACACTATCTCCTTCCTGCCGCAGGGCCGCAACTTTCTCAAGCATTTTTCCGGCAGCCTCAAGATCGGCACAACGCACAGGGGTCTTTTCTACATTTTCCAGGATTTCTTCAAAAGAAAGAGGTTTTGCCCGGATGGCTCCGAGTTCAAGTACGTGCCCGGCAATTCGGATTCCGAACCTGGAAAGCAGGAGTTTTGCAAGAGCTCCGCCTGCGACCCTGCCTATTGTTTCCCGGGCTGAAGACCTGCCACCCCCACGGTGATCTCTCATTCCGTAACGGGCCATATAGGTAAAATCGGCATGTCCGGGCCTGGGAGTATCTTTAATTGCATCATAAGCCGAAGACCTTGCGTCCGAGTTCCAGACAAGCATGGAAACAGGAGTGCCTGTACTCATTCCTTCAAAGATTCCCGAAAGGATCTCCACCCTGTCAGCCTCGCGCCGGGGAGTAGAAACCTCACTCTGCCCCGGGCGCCTTCTGTCCAGTTCTTTCTGGATGTCAGCCTCGGAGAAAGGAAGCCCTGCAGGTAATCCGTCTACCACAACACCTACAGCCCTGCCGTGGGATTCGCCCCAGGTGGCAATTCGAAACATCTGCCCGAAAACGTTTCCAGCCATGCATCTTAACTGGTTTTTTTGCTATTTGATCCTTGGGGTTGATGGATGGATGGTTCAAGATGTACAACGACATCGGAAATGTCTTTGTATTCGCCCTTGAGCTTTTTGCTGACCCTGTGAGCGATGAGGTGTGCGTCCTCAAGAGGCATATCCGACTGAACAAGCAGGTGCATATCAACCTTGATATCCCCCATACCTCCACGAGTCCGGATTTTATGGCAGCCCTTTACCCCTTCGACTCCCATAACGAGGTCACAAATCTCTTTCTCTTCAATTCTTGACATATCCAGAAGGGCCCTTGAACCCTCTGTAATAATCCTGTATCCTGCCCTGAAAATCAAAAAAGATATCACTACGGCTATTAAGGGGTCCATGAGAGGAAAACCCAGTTTTACGGCAGCCAGGCTTACTATAACCGAGAGGGAGACATAAATATCACTTTTTGTGTGCATGGAGTCTGCTATAAGTACCTGGCTTCTGAGAGACTCGCCCTGTTTATGCTCATATCGTGTTACCAGATAGTTAATACACATTGTCCCGAAGATTACGAGAAAGCTTATAGCCGTAACCTCAGGTGCGCTCCGGACAAGAAAACGGTCGAGAGCGCTCCGGAAAATCTCAACGCCTACAAAGATCAAAAGTAAAGCGATAAAAATAGAGGCTACAGTTTCATATTTCCGGTGCCCGTAAGGATGATCGATGTCAGGCGGGCGGGCTCCGATAAAACTCCCGGCCAGTCCTATAATATTGGAAACTCCATCAAAAAGGGAATGGTAGCCATCCGCAACCATGCTTAATGTGCTGGTCAGGGTTCCATAACCGATTTTGGCAAACGCGACTGCAAGGTTCAGAAATAGTACATAAATAAGCACTTGCTGCACTTTTTTGAATTTCTGCAACATAGATCTGACTCCCCTTACATCGAGCTGTACGAAACCGGAAATAAGCGATGGATAAAAGAGAATTAATACAGTTAAAAGCTATCAAGAAGCTATCAAGAAGCTATCAATGATATACTGACTTATCTTTATATAAAATCCTGCGTTTTAAAAAACAGATAAAAAACCAGAGGAAGGTAAAAATAAAAAGGCGGAAGAAAAAGGAATTCTTATTCCGAACCTGTCCACGTCATATAAGCTTCCACTATTTCCTGCCCTTCCAGAAATACAAGCCCATGTTCTTCACCGTATTCCTTTGAGTCTTTTTTAGAGAGTGCCTTCCCATTATAATCGTCCAGCATTTCACAGACTACCATTGCCGGGGTAATGCCTGCCATACGGGCAAGGGCAACTGAAAGCTCGGTCTGCCCTTTGCGCTCATCCAGCAGCCCTTCGGCAGCCCTCAGCAGTGCAACGTGCCCAGGGGTTCTGAATTCGTCTCCAAAATGGATTACATCCCCAGACAGCTTTTTTTCCGTGATTTCTCCGATTTTCCGGATAGTCAGGGCTCTTTCGTTGTCAGGGATGCCGGTTCTGGTCTCTCTGTGATTGACCCAGAGGGAAAAGGAAGAATGAGAATCATATTTAAGGTCACCCTCCTTTTCCACGATTTCCCCAAGCACATCACTGGCTTTGCTCGCTTCCCGGACAAGCTCGGCCATAAAGGGCAGCCTGAGCTGTTTTGAAGCCACGGGGTCCACTGCCACACAGATGAGGCCGCCTGCATCTTTTCGCATCCATTTCACATCTTTGAAAGTGACCGCATTTGCAGGAATTACAAGATCAGTTTCCCCTTCCCTGGAGTCCGAATCGTAGATCTGGATCATTTTTCCGGCTCTCAGGGCTTCCAGCGCCCGATTGATATTCTCGTTTCTATACGTAAGACAATCGTAAACCGTACTTCCGCTCATTTCTGGCTCTCCATACCCTGTTTTTTTACCTGTATCACAACTCTGTCCCCATCGTTCAATTCCAGGGCATCCCTTAACTTTACAGGTGCAATAATCTCAATCAAATCCGACGGGTAGTGCGTTCTTTCAGGGGCGACTACAGCAGCCTCTATACCGCTAACGACAACAGGATAGCATTTCCCGCCTCCGAAGGTGCGTTCTCCGTCATTGAAGCCTTCTACCCGGACAGCCGGCATTTCGCGCAAAAGATTTCGAAGAGCCGAACTGTTTTCGGAAAGCTGCACGTTCAGAGTACCGGGAAAAGGTACGAAATGCAATTTTTCTTCAAATTGTTTCCTGTATCCGGGTATATTTACATAATACTGGCCTTCGCCAAGGCCCTTAAGCACCTTTCCTTCAAGCTCCAGAATCTCGGGTTCCGGAGAAAAGATCCTGCTGTACTCGATGTATTCGCTCTTAAGAATTTCAATTCCTTTTTCTGTCATTTTTATCAACTGGCCACCGGGGACAATCTTCCTTTCGATCAGCCCCTCCTCTTCCAGCTGCTTTAGCTTTCTTGCTGCGGTTTTGGAGCTTGCTCCGGTATGCTTTTGAAACTCGCTCGATGAGACCTTGATAGTTTTATTTACTGCCCCTATAAGTGCGAGTTTCTTCAGGTGTTCAATGTCAGGCACTGTCGCCACCTATCTTAATTTTGAGATGCATCTCAATAATGAGATGTTAGACTATGCATTCCGTTATAATAAAACTTTTGATAGCAAGCTCCACCTGGTGCATCTTCAAGAAAAACATCACCGGAGAAGTTAAGTATTTAGTATCTTGAATCCATCTATTGATTAGACCATGACAAGAGAAATTGAAGTTGAGTGCCCCTCATGTTCCCCGGAAGAAGAGGTAGGGCATGAGGTTCTGAAAGAGGGGCAAAGCCCGCTTGTCCGCTGCCTTGAATGCGGACAGGTACATGCAGCGAAGATCAAAACCCCCAAATCCGTCACTTTGAGAGTGATAGTCAGCAAAATGGACGTCTCGAATACCTACAAAACTGAACTGGATTCCGAGACTGTGCTTCAGGTAGACGACGAGCTGGTTGTAGACGACGAGGAAACAGGAGTAGTGGTGCCTATCCTGATTACTGCCCTTGATGCAGGAGGAAAGCGTGTCCAGGTTGCCAGGGCAGAAAATACCGAGACGATCTGGGGCAGAGCCATTGATGAAATAACTGTAAAATTTTCCGCGCAGTCAGGAACTGAAAAAACCGAAGTAATTGAAAAACGGGTGCCTGGCGACTATGAATTTGTCGTAGGAGCCGAAGAAAAAGTAGGGAACAAACGCCTTTTCATCACGAAAATCAAGGTAAGGGATGGGGTGTTCCGATCCAGAAAAGGCGATGTTGTGCTTGCAAAATACGTAAAAAGGATTTTTGCGAGAAAGAAAGGGGAAGGTTCGGGTCAGCGTGATTTCCGAAGAGGGCCGTGGTAAAGAAAAGAGTAAAATAGAAAAAGAAGAGGAAGAAAAATTCGAAGTGATGCGCAGGCACCTCGTAAATAATCTTGGGGGTTACCTGCTGCTGGATGAAAAAGTCCGTGAGGCTATGCTCCGTGTCCCAAGGCACAGGTTTGTTCCGGAATATGAGCAAAAAGCAGCTTATATGGACAGACCCCTTGACATCGGCCACGGGCAAACAATATCTGCCCCGCATATGGTTGCGATTATGTGTGAACTCCTGGAACTTTCGGAAGGGCAGAAAGTCCTGGAAATAGGGGCAGGTTCAGGATATAATGCTGCAGTGATGGGGGAGCTCATAGGAAAAAACGGGCACGTGTACACGGTTGAACGTATAGAAGCCCTTGCGAATTTTGCAAGGGAGAACCTGAGAAAAACAGGATATAAGAATGTTACAGTGGTAGTTGATGACGGATCAACGGGTTATTCTTAGTGTGCCCCATACGACAGGATAGCTGTGACGTGCGCAGCTCCCCATATCCCTGAGCCTTTGCTGGAACAGTTGAAGCCTGGAGGCATAATGGTTATTCCTGTAGGGAGCGGCTCTCAGGAACTTTATAAAGTCAAAAAAGACAGCAAAGGCAATATAAATAAGAAAAGAAAAGGCGGAGTCGCTTTCGTACCCTTGATCGGTAAACATGGCTTTCGAAAAAGTCTGGAATGCTAAAGGTTCCGGTAAAGATTTCGGTGAGGAAAAAGACCTGGCCAGAGCTGGAAGCGTCTTTTTTAATAAATTTAAAAAAATTAAATAAGGTATTAATAAGTGTAAAATCATCTACTCAGTATGGACATCGACACTTATGAGGATTTTGAGGAAATTCGAGTCAAGGATGTCTACATAGTCGATGTTTTTACAGATCCGACTCCTGTGGTGCTTCTTGAAGATATGCAGGGGAAAATGCTTCCCATATACATAGGGCATCTCGAAGCTCTCTCAATAGGAAACGTGATTAAAAATGTTTCTCCCCCCAGGCCCATGGCTCATGACCTCATGGTCAATATTTTCGATCGGCTGGAAGTAAAAATCGAGGGTGTACTGATTGACGAAAAGGTGGACAAAATCTATTACGCCCGACTCCTGATAAAAAAGGACAATAGTGTCATGCAATTTGATGCGAGGCCAAGCGACTGCATTGCCCTTGCCCTGCGTGTCGGAGCCCCGATAAGGGTTCGAAAAAAGGTGCTTGAAGGTTCCGAAGTCGAAATGTCAAGGCTTGAAGGCGCCCGTGTGATAAACATTTTCGGTTAGATCGATTTGGCGTGCAGAATTTTTTTCTGAGCCTGAAAACCTTCGCTTGATTTTGTCTTTTCGGCATGTGAGAAGTCGCCTTTCGAATTCTCTTTACCAGCCTGTTCCTTTCCTTTTAAAGATTAATCTAAATATTCTTTTAGAGACGGCTATCTGATGGACTGTCATTGGCTTAATTTCAATAAGCTTTTAATAACAGTTAAATTTATTATCCCATAGATGCTCACCAAAAGAATAATACCATGCCTTGATGTGACCCTTGACAGAGCAGGCGGCTGTGTTGTTAAGGGTGTTGAGTTCGTGGACCTCAAAGAGGCCGGAGACCCTGTGGAACTCGCCAAGCGCTA
>CAZSVY010000122.1:0-6887 GCA_964610495.1 uncultured Methanosarcinales archaeon | reverse complement strand
GTAGTAACCTGCTGTAGACAGGCTTTTTTATCAGGTCTTTGGGGTAGCAGAAGTGAAGTTAAAAGGGATCCATATAACTTTGTTATTTGCGTTTTTTATCCTGCTGGTATCTGGCAGCACAGCATCGGCAAACACTGCAGTATATGATGGGGACATCGAGGTAGGACAGGCATACCAGCTTAACAATTACGTAATCGAAGTAAAGGATATCTTTCCTGAAGCCAATACAGCCTCGTACTATGTATATGAGAAGGATAGGGAAATAACGGACGGCCTGCTGGATGTAAACAAAACTGCCGATTTCAGTTTTGAGGAAAAGGGCAAAGTACAGATGCGCCTGAAGTCGGTACATGCCGGGAGAGTAGCCACGGTTGAGATTACAATGTCAAATTACAGCACAGGAGACCTTTATATAAACAAGCTTCTCGAAAACGGGCGCTCTGAAGCAGTTTTCGCAGGCGATCCTGAGGTCGTAATAACAAAAAGCATAGACAAACCGAAAATAAAACTCGGAGAAACCGTAACCGTCACGGTAAAGGCAAAGAATACCGGAAACGATACTGCAAATAACGTCTCATTCACGGACCCGAAGCAGGAACATTTTGTCCTTGAGGAAACCACATATGAAGTCTCAAGTGCGATTCCTAAAATTGAGTATGGGGAATCGGTTCCTGAGACGCTCGTTTATATATATAAAATAAAGGCAACCGATGCAGGAGACTTCGCCCTCAAAGCTGTCAATGCAAGTTACACCAACAGTGCAGGCCAGACCTACCAGGTTTCTTCTAACACGCCTTCCATAACCGTAAGTGAAGGAAATAAACTGCGTGCAAACGTTGAAACCGCAACGAGTTTTGAGAGCTCATCCGTAGAAAGGAATGGGAAAATAACCTCAACCGTAATCCTGAGAAACACAGGTAATGCTCCTGCACAGGCCGTCCGCCTTGATATCCTTGTTCCGGAAGGCCTTGAGTATGTGGAAGGCGAAGAAGGCATTGAGACCGTCGGTGGAACTCCCAGAGTATACATTGAGACCCTTGAGCCTAATAATGACAAAGAGTTCACATATACTTTAAAAGCAAAAGAAGTGGGCACATATAACTTAAGTTCCGAGCTTTCTTATGAATATAACAACGGCATAGAAGCACAGAATCAAAAGGGGAGCAATAAGTCAACTGCGCCGAGTATCAATGTGAAAGAAGGGAAGTTCGATTTTCTCATTAAAAATCCGCTGTATATTATAATTTCTACCATTATTCTTGCAGCCGTTGCTGTCCATATATTTAGAAGACATAAGGAATACCGTTATTAAAACGACTGGTTGGGAGTATAAGAAAAGTAATTCGAGGTAAAGCCCGGTAAGTGCAGCCTTGACCGAATAAACTGATAAATAACTCCAGACAGGAAAAGTGCGGAAATACCCTTGAGACGGAGGAGTTTTTTGCTCAATATACTGGTAATAGGAAACGGGCAATGTGGGAACAGGATTCTTGATTCCATTAACCGGCACGCTCTGGGAGGGGGCAAAAGCTGCGGCAAACTTGCCAGGTTTTATTCCAGGCAGAGATTTAAGAGCCATGTCGAGACGCTTGCACTGAACACTGCAATTAATGATCTCAAAGAAATGAAATTTACAAAAGCAAAGGATAGAATCCATATCGAACACCTTCACGGGGTCGGTGCAAACCGGAATATCGGAAAACAGGTTTTTGAGGATAAAAAAGAGATAATAATGCGGCAGATCGAAGAAAGGGGCAATTTTGATATAGCTTTCGTTATAACCTCGGCTTCCGGGGGGACCGGGTCTTCGTTTACTCCTCTGCTTGTAAAAGAAATGAAAGCCCGTTACAACTATCCTGTTTATTGTCTTGTTGTGCTTCCTTTCAGGGAGGAGGGAACGCTTTATCTGCAAAATACCGCCTTTTCGATCCGGGAAATCCGCCAGAGCGGAGCTGATGGGATAATTCTTGCAGATAACCAGTACCTGAAAAATATAGGAGGAAGCATTCAGGAAGCCTATAACGGCATTAACGACATGATTGCCGAACGCATCCTCTTCCTGCTTGATGCCCTTGACAGCGAAATGATGATGGTAACGGACCTTGGGGACTTTAAGACCGTTATGAGCGGGGGTGCAGGTCTTGCAACAATGGGCTTTTTCAGGGCTGACAGGGAAATATCTATTAAAACCGCAATCCAGAATACCCTTTCTCCGACAGGGCTTCTCTTTTCCACAGATGTCTATGAGGAAGCAAGTCGGGCAATGGTCATTATAAAAGGGGACCGCAAATACCTGAATGTGGATGATATCTCAGGTGAAATTGAAAAGCTATCCGGAGCCATAGGGCATGTCTTTAAGGGAATAATCGTACGCAGTGGCGAGTATCCTCAGGTTCTGTCCGTACTCACCCTGGAGTCAGCCCATGAAATGGAAAAACTGTACGGCGCAGCCATCCAGGCGATCCATCAGGAAAAGGAAAAAAAGCAGCGGGTAGAAAAAGGAGCCGAACTGGATAAAACGTTTTCCAGGATCGAGGGGCTGGACCCGGAATATTGAACCCGGAACTCTCTTCCTCTGACATTCTCATTTCATGAAATAAAAAGGCTATTTACTTCTCTAGTTTAACCCATTTTTTAGAGAGAAACTTGAGAATAAGTAGTGCGTCCGGTTTTCATCTAATTTTTATCTTATTGTATTTTTATCTTATTGTATTTTTATCGATTCTTATTTTACTTTTATCTATTTTTATTTTATTTTTTTAATAATTACCCAATCTTTAACTAATATTTTACCTTAACCTTTTCACGGAGTTAACTTTCTACAGGGATCAATCCACCTATAAACCGCCGCAAGCATAGGCATCAGTTTCAGTAATTAAAAATAAGCTGGTTTCAGGCCATACCTCAAGTTTATCTTCATCTTGCCTAAATAGTCACAATAACTCATCATTTTCAGAAAATTATTGGGACTTTAAGAATAAACAGGTAAATTTAGTTAATTTTATGTAATACTTTTACTCTCTAACCATAGAGGAAAGTAACATGAAACTAAATTATAGTAATAAATTATATAAAATTATTTTAATAGGAGTACTCATTGCTGCCCTGGTGATGACTTCAGGATGCGCTGACAACTCCGCATCTGATGAAGATTCGGAAGTATCGGCTCCGGCAGAGGCTTCAGGAGTTACAGATGCTGATGAGGTAGCAGAATCTGCAGAGCTGACGATCACTGATGGGTTCGGCAGGGAAGTTACCGTACCTGGGAATGCGGAAAGATTTGTTTGCTCAGGGTCCGGATGCCTGCGCTACCTTGTATACCTCCAGGCCGAAGACTACGTCGTAGGCGTTGACAGTATGGAGACAAAGGTAAATGAAATAGAAGGGCGACCCTATGCCCTTGCAAACCCGCAACTTAAAGACTATCCCCTTATTGGAGAGGCCCGGGGAGAAGACGACCCTGAAAAGATAATTGAGATTAACCCCCAGATTATCCTGAAGAGCAGTACAGTTGGTCAGGCATCGGCAACGACTGCTGCTGATGCCGACGCGCTTCAGGACAAAACCGGCATCCCTGTAGTCTCATTCCCTTACGGGTCTTTAAATAATGAGGAGCAGAAAACCGAAATGTACAGGTCTCTCAGGATCATGGGCGAGGCCGTGGGCAAGCAGGAAAGAGCAGAAGAGGTAATCGCTTATATCGAAGCTACGATGCAAGACCTGGAAAGCAGGACTGCAGACATTCCGGAGTCCGAAAGAAAGACTGTCTATGTTGGAGGGGTGAGTTATTCCGGAGCTCATGGAATAATCTCTACGGAACCGGCTTACGCGCCATTCCTCTGGGTGAATGCAAAGAATGTTGCAGCCGGAATGGGCGCAGACCATGCCGATATTGCCAAAGAAGCACTCGTAGACTGGGATCCCGAGTATATATTTATTGATGTCGGAACCCTCCAGCTTGGTAATGAAGGAGCGATCGGAGAACTTAAGAATGACGCGTCCCTTGCAGGCCTTTCGGCTGTAGAGAATGGTAAGGTCTATGGAGTAATCCCCTACAACTTCTATAGCACCAATTATGAGTCCGTGCTTGCGAACGCTTATTTTGCAGGAAAAGTGCTCTATCCGGACAGGTTTGAAGACGTCGATCCGGAAGCAAAAGCTGACGAGATATATACTTTCTTTGTTGGCAAACCCATATTCTCGGACCTTAACGGACAGTACAGTAATCTGGGATTTAAACAAATTCCTCAATAAAATGGAGGGTATAAACAGGTGCATTTCGCCAATGGAGCAGTTCCGGAAGACTATCTCGTGTACGTACGAAGAAAGTACTTCTGGATAATGGGGGGGCTCCTGCTCCTCTTTATAATGCTTATATACTCGATCTCGGTAGGAGCGGTGACAATACCGCCTTACGAAGTGCTGCAAACCATAATGGGACACAGCGTTTCTGCAAAATGGGATTTAATAGTCTGGAATATCCGGCTCCCTCAAGCTCTGGCTGCAATAGTTGCAGGAGCCGGACTTTCAGTCGCGGGGGTTGTGATGCAGTCTATTCTGCGTAATCCGATCGCGTCTCCATTTACGCTTGGAATTTCAAACGCAGGCGCTTTCGGAGCTGCAGTTTCTGTGGTAGTTCTCGGCACAGGAAAAGTGCAGTCTACAGTTGCAGACGCCGTAATAATTAACAACCCTTACCTGACAACAATGGTAGCTTTCCTCTTTTGCCTCCTTGCAACCGGAGTAATCCTGCTAATCTCGCGGATAAGGGGGACTTCACCGGAGATAATGGTGCTTGCGGGAGTTGCGCTTTCTTCTCTCTTTACCGCAGGCACGATGTTTCTCCAGTATTTTGCTGACGATACCCAGCTTGCAGCAGTTGTCTTCTGGACTTTTGGAGATGTAGGGAGAATTAACTGGCTGGAACTTGAGATAATGACAGGCATTGTGCTGCTTGCAGTCATATTCTTCATAGCCAACTGCTGGAATTACAATGCCATAGATGCCGGAGATGAGACCGCAAAAGGCCTGGGTGTCAATGTGGAAAGCACAAGGTTAGCAGGCATGGTGATCTCAGCCCTTGTCTCTGCAGTGATTGTCTCATTTCTTGGGATTATAGGGTTTGTAGGGCTGGTCTGTCCTCATATGGTCAGAAGAGTCATAGGGGACGATCAGCGATACCTGATACCTGGTTCTATCCTTTTTGGAGGAATCCTGCTTCTGGCATCAGACACCGCTGCAAGGCTTATAATATCGCCATATGTGCTTCCTGTATCTGTCCTTACTGCTTTCATGGGAGCACCTACTTTCATATACTTACTTCTCAGGGGGTACAAACGATGATTCTGTCTGTAGAAGAACTTAATTTCCTGTATCGCAACCGTAAAATTCTCAATGAAATCGCCTTTTCCATCGACGAAGGAGAAGTTGTAGCAATTCTTGGGCCCAATGGGGTTGGCAAGACTACGCTTTTAAAATGCCTTAACAGGATTCTCCGTCCCAAAGGAGGAGCAGTCCATCTTGACGGTAATAACCTTTTCGATCTCGGAACAATGGAAATTGCACGCCTTATCGGATATGTTCCGCAGAGGGTGGAAACCGGACGGCTGACCGCTTTTGATGCGGTCCTTTTGGGAAGGCGGCCCCACATCAAATGGGATGTTACCGAAAAAGACCTTCGGATAGTCGATTCGGTTCTCAGGTTACTTTCCATGGAAAAACTTCGCATGTCATATATCGATGAGATGAGCGGAGGTGAACTCCAGAAGGTCGCAATCGCACGTTCACTCGTACAGGAGCCAAAAGTCCTCCTTCTTGACGAACCTACAAGCAGCCTTGACCTGAAAAATCAGGTTGAGATCCTTGCAATTATCAGGCAAATTGTCCTTGAGCACGGGATTGCTGCCATAATGACCATGCACGACCTCAACCAGGCCCTCAGGTATGCAGACCGATTTATTTTCCTGAAGGGAGGTAGAGTTCATGCTCACGGAGGAGCCGAGGTAATTACACCTCAGGTTATCGAGGATGTTTATGGCCTGCCCGTAGTTATAGGGGAGATTGCAGGTATGCGGTGCGTGGTTCCAGGCACTCCTGAAGTGGCATTCGCACATAACCTGTAAAAGCCGGGGGCAAATCTGCAATCCTTCAAGGACTAATTCCTTCAATGACAAGAGGATCAATGACGAGAAGGATCAATGAAAGAGGATCAATGATGAGAAGGATCAATGAGAGAGGACCAATGTAAAGAGAAGAATAAGAGAAAAAGTAAGGAAGGATCAACGTAGAGAATGGAATAAGAGAAGGAATAAACCGCAGTTTCAAAAATAGCCAGAGAAGAAAAAGAGTAAACCCAGCAATTTAAAAAATAGCGGTGCGGCTTGCCAGAGGGGGCAAAGCCGACAGGAAAAAGATTTCCAGGTTTTTACCTGGTAATCATCATTTCTGCAGTCTCAGGTTTGTAGAACCAGTCTCTCGGAAGTACCTTTTCCTGATGGTAGTACTTAACAAGCCTTCGAATCTTGGATTCAGTCAGGTTAAGGGAACGTTTGTTGTGGACGTCTTTCTTGTTAACGGAAAGGTGCTTCCTGAGTTTCAGGGCCTTCACAATCAGATTGGTAAGGTCTTCCGGGACGTTCGAAGCAACGTTGTTCTCCTTAAGGATGGTTGTAACTTTCTTGCCTGTGATAAGCTTGGCATCAGGAACCCCGTAACGGTCCCTTAAAATCATCCCGATTTCGGCGGTGGAAACACCCTGTTTCCAGAGGTCAAGGGTGATTGAAGTTACTTCTTCTGCGCCAATCTTGCACCACTCAGGCGGTTCGGTTCTGTTGGGCCTGGTGGAAGCGGACTTGCCTTTTCTTTTGGTATGCATTTTTGCCATAATA
>CAZSVY010000121.1:0-7150 GCA_964610495.1 uncultured Methanosarcinales archaeon | reverse complement strand
CTCTGCCGACAAAGCTCGGGATCTATTACCCTAGCTGGCTTTTTAAAAATTGTTTAAATTAAAGGAACTTTGATTTGAATTTGATAGGACTTACGCACTTGAGATCCAAAATCAAGCACAATCGATATTGTAGTAGATATGCGTTTTAGACAGTTAACAGTTTAATGCTATTGATTTCTCTTTTCAACCGCGTAAGTCCTATTTGATTAATTAATGCTTCATTTTTGGAGAGGGTGACTGGCGGGAAATCGGGACGTTATTTAGAATCGGGGCGAAAGTCTCCGTTTACCCGAATAGATGGAGAGATAAATTAGATTTTGGCCTTACTTTTAAAAAAGTGAAAATTCTCGTACATATATCTTTCCGGCAAAAACGGGAAAAATTCCCTAAAAATCCTGCACGTAAGAAAGAAATTTAGCTTAAATTTGCAGGAATCCAGGGAGAAAAAACAATCTCACCAGAAACTATTTATAGAATAGCTATAATTAGAGGGTTGCACCGGTGTGAGAGGTGCTCCCTGAGGCAGCGGGGCAGCAGGGCGGCATAAAAAATCACCGCGGTGTAAAGAAGTAAAGATGGAGAAAAAGCAACTGGGCCCGTAGCTCAGTCAGGCAGAGCGACTGGCTTTTAACCAGTCGGCCTAGGGTTCAAATCCCTACGGGCCCGCCATGTTCTTTATTATACCCGGCGGAAAGGCCATTCGCGGGAAATTGACCAAGTTTTTTTAATACTTTATTTTTGGAGGAAAGGATTTGACAAAATTCAGCCTGCTCGACCATGAGTCGGTCCCTAAACATGAAATCATGTTAGAGGGCGAGTTAAAGTCTGTTTTAAGCAAGTATTCCATTGAAAAGGAACAACTTCCGAAAATCAAAGTGCAGGATCCTGTTAGTAAAGAAATAGGAGCTGTTATCGGAGACGTAGTGAAAATCACAAGAAAAAGTCAAACTGCAGGGGAGGCAGAGTATTACAGACTTGTGATCGAGTGAGCGGAGGGGAGTAAACCGCTTGCATGATCATGTTTTCTTCACGGAATGTCTTTTGAATTCCATGCACCATCGTACGGAAAAATTCAACAACTTCACACCGATCTGAAGATCACAATTTCTTGATTTTCATTTTAACAAAGCAAAGAGGGTGCTATCATCGCGTTAGAAACCAGTACACTGTCGCAGGCTTATTTTACACGGGACAAGATAGTGCAGCACCATATAGACTCATTTAACAAGTTTATAGATTACGGGCTGCAAAAAATCATAGATGAACAGAGAATAATAGAAACCGATATCGAGGATACTTACCTCAAACTCGGCAAGATCCGGGTAGAACATCCTGTGGTAAAGGAAGCAGACGGGGCAATCGAAAAACTTTATCCCAACGAGGCAAGGCTCAGGAACCTCTCGTACTCAGGCCCTCTATACCTCGAAATGAGCGTGGTAAAAGAAGGGGTTGAGTCCGAGGTAATGGAAGCGAAAATCGGGCAGCTTCCGATCATGGTCAAATCCAAGATCTGTAACCTTCCCGGGCTTAGCGAAACTGAAAAAGTTCGCTATGGGGAAGATCCTCTTGATCCTGGGGGATATTTCATTATCGGTGGTACCGAAAGGGTAGTTATGACCCTTGAAGACCTCGCCCCTAACAAAATTCTTGTAGAGTATGGCGAGAGGTACGGCGATACTATAGAGGTTGCAAAGGTTTTCTCCCAGAAACGCGGATACAGGGCTCTCGTAATCGTAGAAAGAGGAAGAAAGTCCCTGCTCGAGGTTTCCTTCCCTTCGATCTCAGGCAGAGTATTCTTCATTACCCTGATGAGAGCTCTTGGGATTGTAACTGACGAAGACATTGTAAATGCAGTTTCAAGTGATCCCGAAATTATCAAGTTCATGCTGGAAAACCTGGAAGAAGCCGAGGTCGAAACCCAGGAAGAAGCAATCGAGAAAATCGGGGCCCGGGTAGCTGCAGGCCAGGCCAAGGAATACCAGATAAAAAGAGCAAACTATGTTATTGACAGGTACCTGTTCCCGCATCTTGGTAACGACCTGAGAGACAGGGTCTCCAAGGCGCACTTCCTGGCAAGAATGGCTGAATCCTGTTTCGAGCTGGCCCTTGGCAAGCGTTCGGAAGACGACAAAGACCACTATGCAAACAAAAGGCTGAAACTCGCAGGAGACCTGATGGAAGACCTCTTCAGGGTATCTTTCAACAGGCTTGCAAGAGATATAAAATATCAGCTCGAGCGCGCAAACATGAGAAACAGGGAACTGAACGTCGCCACAATAGTCAGGGCAGATGTGTTGACTGACCGCCTGCAACACCCGCTGGCAACCGGAAACTGGGTTGGAGGAAGAACAGGTGTATCCCAACTCCTTGATAGGAACGACTATATTTCCACACTCTCCCATCTGCGTCGTGTAATTTCTCCCCTTTCCCGCGCCCAGCCTCACTTCGAGGCCAGAGACCTGCATGCAACCCAATGGGGAAGGCTCTGTCCTTCGGAAACCCCTGAAGGCCCGAACTGTGGCCTGGTGAAAAACTTTGCCGAAATGGTCGAGCTTTCCACAGGTATAGAAGAGACCGACAGCATGAAGAAAATACTCCACGACCTGAACGTCGAGCGCGTGGTTGTAAAGGTACCGGAACTCCCGGCCAAACTGAAGGAAACCTTACTTGACGAGTTCGGGGAAGAGATTGTTGAAGAGTTTGAAGAGCCTGCGGAACCCGAAACCAAGTACAAAGATGATGAGTTCTACGATTATTCAGATATGGACGATGCCGGATCAATGTTCGGTGATTGAGGGGTCGATTAGATGACTAAAGCAAAAGTATTCATAAACGGGGAGCTTGTCGGGACCCATGACAACCCTGCAGAGCTTGTAGACGAGCTACGAAAGATGAGGCGGCAGGGGTTCATATCCAGACAGGTCAATGTCGCTCTTAACGATAACACCAGAGAAGTAATTATAAACTCCGATATGGGCAGAGCAAGAAGGCCCCTTTTAGTTGTGGAGAACGGAGCTCTAAAGGTAACTCCTGAGCACGTAGAGAAAATTAAGAACAAGGAAATCAATTTTGACGACCTGGTAAAACAAGGCTGTGTAGAGTATCTCGACGCCGAAGAAGAGGAAAACGCCTACATTGCAATCTACGAGGCTGACATTGGCCCCAGGCACACGCATATGGAGATCGATCCCGAACTTATTCTCGGAATTTCCACGGGAATGGTTCCTTATCCGGAACATAATGCATCTCCGCGTAACACCATGGGTGCAGCCATGATCAAGCAGTGTATAGGAGTTGCAACCGCAAACCAGAAACTCAGGCCTGATACCCGCGCCCATGTCCTTCACTATCCTCAGAGGGCACTTACCAAGACCAGAACCTCAGAAGCAATAGGTTTTGATGACAGGCCCGCAGGCCAGAACTTCGTGGTTGCAGTCCTGTCCTATGAAGGGTATAACATTGAAGACGCCCTGATTTTCAATAAAGGTTCAATTGATAGAGGTCTCGGGAGAAGTCACTTCCTCAGGACTTTCGAAGGCGAAGAGAGAAGGTATCCGGGTGGACAGGAAGATAAGTTTGAGATTCCCGATTCCGAGTACCGTGGAGCTCGCAGCGCAGAAGCCTATGCGAATCTGGATATTGACGGGCTTGTAAACCCCGAAACTCCAGTCGGCCCTAACGACGTACTTATCGGAAAGACCAGTCCCCCGAGGTTCCTTGAAGAACCGTCGGATTTCGGGATTGCAGTTGAGCAGAGGAGAGAAAGCTCGGTCACCATGCGGTCCAATGAAACCGGAATTGTTGATACGGTTATCCTGACCGAATCCATTAACGGGACCCGGCTTGCCAAGGTAAAGGTAAGAGATGAAAGGATCCCTGACATAGGAGATAAATTCGCCTCAAGGCACGGGCAAAAAGGGGTTATCGGCCTTAAAGTCCCGATTGCCGATATGCCATTTACGGAATCCGGCCTGACTCCGGACCTCATGATTAACCCGCATGCAATTCCTTCCCGTATGACTGTAGGTCACGTGCTGGAAATGATTGGCGGGAAAGTAGGTTCCATGGAGGGCCGAAGAGTTAATGCAACAGCTTTCTCCGGGGAAAAAGAAGATGACCTCAGAGAAGCCCTGAAAAAGCACGGATTTGCCCATACCGGGAAAGAGATTTTCTACGATGGAGCTACCGGCAGGATGATTCCTGCAGATGTCTTTATTGGGGTTATTCTTTACCAGAAATTGCACCACATGGTCACTTCAAAGATGCACGCCAGATCTCGCGGGCCTGTACAGGTGCTTACCCGCCAGCCAACCGAAGGCCGAGCCAGAGAAGGTGGTCTCAGATTCGGAGAAATGGAGCGTGATGTGCTGGTAGGGCACGGAGCTGCCATGTCGTTAAAAGAGAGGCTGCTCGACGAGTCGGACAAAGTTGTGGAACTTGTCTGCTCTCACTGCGGAATGATTGCAACGTATGACAAGCAGCGGAATGTAGCTTTCTGCTCAGCCTGCGGAGCTGACACGGACATATATCCTGTAGAGATGAGCTATGCATTCAAACTACTGCTGGACGAAATCAAATCCCTGGGAGTCGCACCCAGGCTTAATCTTGAAGATGCGGTATGAGGTGAGGTAATATGGCAAACGTACCTCCTATTCCGAAAAGAATTGCTTCTATTAAATTCGGTTTAATGTCCCCCAAAGAAATCCGTAAAATGAGTGCAACGCCTATTATCACGGCCGACACTTACGATGACGACGGATTTCCAATTGACATGGGGCTTATGGACACAAAACTCGGGGTTATTGACCCCGGGCTTCGCTGCAAGACCTGTTCAGGTCGGGCAGGCGAGTGTCCCGGGCACTTCGGGCACATCGAACTTGTTGCCCCGGTAGTCCACGTTGGTTTCAACAAAGTTATTCGAAAACTTCTCAGGGCAACCTGCAGGAAATGCAGCAAGATCCTGCTTGAACCTGCACAGAAACAGCACTTCCTGGACCAGCTTACAGGCATTGAGGAAATCGGGCACATGCCCGATGACCTGATTAACGAGGCATATAAGGAAGCCAGCAAAGTAAAGACCTGTCCCTACTGCAATGAGGAACAGCTCGAAATTAAATTCGAAAAACCCAGTGAATATCTTGAAAATGGGGAGAAGCTGACCCCTACCGAGATAAGGGATCGCTTCGAGAACATTCCTGATGACGATATCCGGGTTATTGGGATGGACCCTAAGAATGCAAGGCCTGAATGGATGATCCTTACAGTCCTGCCCGTACCCCCTGTCACGGTTCGTCCTTCGATTACCCTTGAATCCGGGCAGCGCAGTGAAGACGACCTGACTCATAAGCTGGTAGATATTATCAGGATTAACCAGCGCTTCCAGGAAAACAGAGAAGCTGGCGCCCCTCAGCTCATTATTGAGGACCTCTGGGAACTCCTTCAGTATCACGTTACAACGTTCTTTGACAACTCCGTCTCAGGGATACCTCCTGCAAGGCACAGGTCAGGCAGACCCTTGAAAACTCTTTCCCAGCGTTTGAAGGGTAAAGAAGGACGTTTCAGAGGAAGCCTGTCGGGTAAACGTGTTAACTTCTCTGCCCGTACAGTAATCTCTCCGGACCCCAACCTGAGCATTAACGAGGTCGGGGTTCCTATGCCTATTGCACGAATCCTGACAATGCCGTCCGTGGTAACTCCAAGGAACATAGAACAGCTCAAGATTTACGTGCGTAATGGCGAGGATATCCATCCCGGAGCAAATTATGTGCTGCGTTCTGACGGCAGGCGTATAAAAGTTACTAATTTAAATAAAGACGACCTTGCCGAGAAACTGGAGTTCGGATGGGTAGTGGAACGCCAGTTGAAGGATGGAGATACCGTGCTCTTTAACAGGCAGCCCTCTCTGCACAAGATGAGTATTATGGCTCACTCTGTAAAGGTGCTCCCGAATAAGACCTTCAGGCTTAACCCTGCAGTATGTCCTCCATATAACGCTGACTTTGACGGGGACGAAATGAACATGCACGCCCTTCAGACCGAAGAGTCAAGGGCTGAGGCAAAGATCCTCATGCAGGTTCAGGAAAATATTCTTTCCCCGCGTTTCGGAGGTCCCATTATAGGCGGGATTCACGACCATATTTCCGGGCTTTTCCTGCTGACACGTTTCGAAAACCACATCTCCAGCCATGATGCTTATGACATGCTCCGGAAGAGCAGTGCCCGAAACTTGCCTGAGCCTGCAGGGTACGATCCCGATGGAAAGCCCTACTGGACAGGAAAACAGATTTTCAGCCAGATCCTGCCGCAAAACCTGAATACACAGTTTGCAGCCCAGGTTTGCTCGCACTGTGACACGTGTAAGAAAGAAGAGTGCCCGAACGATGCGTATGTGGTAATCCGGGATGGAGTACTCATTATGGGCACAATAGATGAGGCGGCCATCGGAGCATTCAAAGGAAAGGTCCAGGACCGCATTATCAAGGAAATCGGTCCCGAAGCCGGAGCCCGCTTTGTGGATAACATGACAATGCTTGCAATTCGGGCTATCATGCGGACAGGCCTGAGTTTCGGAATAGCTGACGAAGACATTCCGAAAGAAGCCAGGATCCAGATCAATGAGGTTCTCGGCAAAGCTGAGGATGCCGTACAGAATCTCATTAAATCTTACCAGAACAAGGAGCTTGAACCCCTTCCTGGAAGAACCCTTGATGAGACAATTGAAATGAGCATCATGCAGAAGCTCGGAAAGGCCAGGGACGAAACCGGTGGCATAGCCGACAGCCACATGGGACTTGAAAATCCGGCCGTTATTATGGCCCGCTCAGGGGCCAGAGGTTCCATCCTGAACCTAACTCAGATGGCAGCCTGTGTCGGCCAGCAGGCCGTGCGTGGTGAACGCATCCGCAGAGGATATGCAGGCAGGACACTGCCCCATTTCGAAAAGGGAGATCTCGGTTCGGATGCCCACGGGTTCGTGAAGGCAAGCTACAAGAGCGGGCTTAACCCGACTGAATATTTCTTCCATGCAATCGGTGGTAGGGAAGGTCTTGTGGACACTGCAGTCAGGACATCGCAATCAGGATACTTGCAGAGAAGGCTTGTCAACGCTCTCCAGGACCTGGAAGTCCAGTATGACCTTACAGTCAGGGAT
>CAZSVY010000120.1:0-22449 GCA_964610495.1 uncultured Methanosarcinales archaeon | reverse complement strand
ATTTTCAACTCACTCAGGAAGGTTGATTTACCTGAATTTCGTTTTGGGTCAGGCCGCGGGTATGACCGAAAACGTTATGATGCGGCATGATCAACCGGCGCAACGCAAACCTTTTCAAAAAAGGCTTGACCGCAAACCTTTTCAAAAAAGGCTTGACCGCAAACCTTTTCAAAAAAGGTTTGATCGAAAACCCCTGGCAGCGGCGTGATCAACCGGCGCAACGGTTGTGGCCCAACGGTTGTGTGAAAGGATAAGGAGTTCAGGATAAATCTTCCTCAAATATAGATACACCAGCTCGCTGCAGGATTTTCCCCAGTCGGAAAAGAGGAAGCCCCACAATATTAAAAAAATCCCCGTCGATTCTTTCCACAAGGGCTGCCCCTTTTCCCTGAGCAGCAAAGGCTCCTGCTTTATCAAGGGGTTCTCCGGTTCTGACATAAGCTAAAATCTGTTCTTTGCTTATTTCATCCATCCAGACAATGGTGGATTCCAGTTCGCTAATTTCCCTCCCACTGTCAAGGTCAAGCACTGTAAGCCCGGTCATAATCCTGAATTTCTGTCCGCTTAACACTTCAAGCATTTCTTCTGCTTGTTGGGGAGATCTGGGCTTTCCCAGAAGTTCTCCGTTAAAAAGCACCGAGGTATCAGCGGAAATTATAAGCCCGGAATCGAAATGTTTAGCCACGTCCCTGGCTTTTTCGATAGAGTGTTTTATGAGAAGTTCTTCAGGGCGCAGGCCAGGGTAAGGAAATTCCCCATAGGAACTGGCATGAACCAGGAAGTTATCTCCTATCAACTGTTTAAGCAATTCCTTTCGCCTCGGAGATGCAGACGCGAGAATAATCTGACGCATGGGAAAAAATCAGGATACATGGAATATATCTGTATTGTATATACAGGCGAAAAGGAAGTCAGTTAAGAAAACTAATTAAATAGATTAAATAAGAAAATTGGCTAAAAAATTAATTCGGGAAATCAATTAAGGAAATTAAGAGGGAAAGTGATTTTTATCCGTGAACACTTTCAAAGAACCTTCTGATCCTGCAAAGATCCTCGGGTTTCCCCAGAAGGATACAGGCGTCTTTTGCCCGAAGGAGGAAATCGCCTTCTGGAGTGTAGATCAGATCGGAGCCCCTGCGGACCGAGAGTACTGTCACTCCGTGGTTTTTCCTGAAATCCAGGTCTTCCAGGGTTTTTCCATCGAAACTTGAGTCACGCCCCACTTTAAGAACCTGAATCTCAACTCCCGGAAGCCCATCCTTTATATTGAACCCACTGTCAATAGCTGTATTAACGGACAATTTCCTCAGCATCCTGTAGCCATTAGCCCGCACCTCGTTTACGAGTTTTTCAATATCCTCTCTCGGAACCAGATACTTTTCCAGCAGGCGGACAAAGATTTCTACTGAGGTTTCATATTCCTCTGGGATGATTTCATCCGCACCCAGGGCATTGAGGCGTTTCATTTCCTGCAAATCGCGCACTTTTGCGATGATGCAGATGTTCGGATTCAGTTGCTTTGCAATCTCCACTATTTTCCCTGTGGCGGCTGCATCCGAGATCCCGATAATAAGAACTCTTGCATTCTTAACGCCTGCATGCTCCAGGACAGCCTCAAACGTTGCATCTCCATAGTGGATTTTTTCCCCTTTCAGTTTTTCCTGCTTAACAGTTTCGGGGTTTGCATCTACGATAATGTAAGGGATACCTGCGGCTTTTGCAGCCTTTGAGACTGTTCTTCCGGAAAAACCGAAGCCTACGATTATTAAGTGATCTTTCACCTCAGGCTCGGCCTGTTCCTCTTCTTCGATGGGTTCCGAATATAGACCGTGTACCAGTTTCATGCCATAAGCCATACCTGAAACCTTTTTAACAAGGAAATCGGCAGGCTTGTAGGAAGCATTAATCAAAAAGGGCGTAACTCCCATAGTAATGATAGAAACTGCAAGAAACGCCTGGTAAGTCTTCTCTGTCAGGAGAGAATATTCTACTCCCAGCCTGGAAAGGACAAAAGAGAATTCCCCTACTTGAGACAGTGCAAGCCCTGTCAACATAGTTGTACGGAGTGGGTAGCCCAGAATAAAGGTCACAGCTACTCCTGAAATTGTTTTTATAAGAATTAAAGCAATCGACGCAAGAATAAGGATAGGTAAATGGTCAAGCAAATATCCGGTGTCTAAGAGCATGCCTATGGACACGAAAAAGAAGCTCATGAACATGTCTCTCAAAGGCACGATATTACCCATTGCCTGCTGGCTGTACTGGGAACCCGATATTACAATTCCGGCTAGAAAGGCGCCCAGCGCAAGCGACAGTCCGATACTCGAGGTAAAGAGAGCGGTAGACAGGCAGATGAAAACAACACTGACAAGGAATAACTCTTTATTGCCTGTCCTGCCCACATGGTAGAATATCCAGGGAACCAGGAATTTGGCACTCAGGATAAAAACCAGGATAATCAGCGAACCTTTGAGGAAAATGGTTGAGAGGGAACCTTCGAAATTCACAGAACTCCCGGCCAGCAGCGGAGTAATGAGGATAAGAGGTACAATAGCAAGATCCTGGAATATCAAAACTGCAAGCGAAGTTTTTCCATGCGGAGTATAAACTTCATTTCTTTCCTGAAGGACTTTGAGTACTATTGCAGTACTGCTAAGCGAAATCAAAAAGCCGAGAAAGGCAGATGTAGGGGAGCTGAAACCCAGAGATGAGCACACGATGAGAACCAGGAATGTAGTGAGGAGGATCTGGAGGATTCCCCCTCCAATTACGGCCTTTTTCATTTTCCAGAGCTCTTTTAAGGAAAGGTCAACTCCTATCGTAAAAAGCAGAAAGACTACACCGAGCTCGGCATTCAGTTCGACATTATGCCCTCCGTTAAGAATCCCGAGCCCATACGGACCAATCAGGATTCCGGTTACAAGAAAACCCAGTACAGGAGGGACTTCAAATCTGTAGAATACAGTAAGGATGAAAATGGCAAAGCCGAGAAGTACGTCAACGTTTGCCAGTAAAGATAGAGCCATCTATTTTTGCTCCTCCAGTAGTCGAAATAAGGTTATTTGAGCTTCCTGAAATCCTGAGGAGTTAAGGTAGACCCTGGCATCATATACTACCACTTATACTCACCGACCCCAAAATACTTTTACAGTATGATAACAATATTTATTAAGAGATATAGTATTTTCGGTGAGATATCGGATTTCACAAATCCAGGAAATTCTCCTCTAGCAGGCGAGAATTGAGAAAGATAAATGAACAATTAATTGAAGGGCTAATAAAACATTAATAAATAAATTAATTATGTTTAACGCACAACATTGAGTAAAATATTAGATCAGAGATTTAATTAACTGTTCAATTAAATGTTCAATAAAATATTCAGTAAAAAATTCAATAAAATCCAATAAAAATATTCAGTAAAAACGCTCAATAAAAAAGTTCAACAAAGGTATCAACAAAGTACTCAGCAGTGCGTTTTCGTTTACTGCACTTGCGTTCACCATACTTTAGGGATTAGTCTGTCTGTTCTTTTCATATAATCCTCATAACCTTTGATTTCCATGACCAGGGCCTCTTCTTCGAGCTTCAACCTGTATAAGAACAGGAGAATTAGCACTGCCGATATACCCAGGGAGTAGTAAGCATTCAAGATTAATGGGATTCCGACAGCCTGTAATATGTTTCCTGCATAAGCCGGGTGCCGGATGAATTTATAGGGGCCGCTTTCAATTAACTGATGATTGTTCTTAATCTCGATATGGGCAGAGAAGTATTTGCCCAGCGTCCACATGCCCCAGGCCCTGAACCCTGTACCTATTAACGCAATTAATGCTCCTGCGACTGTAACTGCAAAACTGTGTTGCGGATAAAAACCGTATTTAAGATTCGAGTAAAAACTGTATTCAAGGACAGGAACAATCAGAAGAGGCCACCAGAAAAACAAAAGCAAACTTCGGGTCCACTTTTTTGACTGCCTTCCTTTAACGCCTGGACTCCTGTATGCGGCCTTTTCTGCCAGTAGATAAAGGAACAGGATTCCTGCATAAGTGTAAACCGGCAGATGACTTAGGGAACTCCAGCTTTCAGCTAGAACTTTCCCGGTTTCGGCAGCGAGTAAAAGCATAACTATGCTTATAGCCCAGTTTATCCATTCTTCCATTCTTCCTGCTCCCTTCCGGCCCTCAAACTCTATCATTTACTTTTTTAATTGAATTAATTATTTTTCTATTTTTCCGGGAGGTAAAATGAAACCTGAAGTAGAAAAAAGTGAAAAGTCGGTAAAAACCGGGTTTTGAGCTGAAAAATAATTGATCCTTAAGCTGAAAAAATGTATAGTTAAGCTGAAAGTAAGGGTGTTAGCTTAAAAACGCAGAAAGGCTTTAAAGAAGTCTGTGACAATATAAAAAATGGTAGTATGGATAAAAGAAAAAACTACCGTCTGCAAATGAAAGATCAGGTTGCTCTGCCCTGCTGACAGAAGTGATTGTTTGGATTTGCATCTTTGAGATCAAACTCCTTCCAGACCTCACATGAACCGCAAATGCATTGTCTGTCAAAATCAAGGTCCTGGCATCGAGCTTCGCCTATCGAACAGTATACCCCTGGCAGGTCCTCAGGATTCGGAACCTCACCTGCGGGCATATTTTCCATTGCTTGCTTTGAACTCTTGATTTTATCCTGTGCGCACTGGCTGTCAGCCTGAACAGGACACTGGGGACACCTACACCTGTTAATGTTTGCCCGTTCATAAGGAACTAAGAAATTCGTACCCCTTTCAAAAGTTACGTTTCTGTCTCTAGGTGTTGTAGAGACGCTCTCTTCAGTGGATGTATTTCTTCCTTTATTCATATTATTCCCCCAAATCAATACTCCAATTGGCTTTCCTATTTTAGGTTTGGCTTCGGGACATAAAAGTGTTTTGAATTATAGAAATAATAAACAATAGTGAGAGAACGAATACACAATTGTGGCCCCAGATAGCTGCCCGCATCTCGAATTAGACCATTCGAATGAAAAAATCTAAATAAGGGCTGAAAAAGAACAAAAAATTTGAGGAATATAATCATTTGAGGAATATAAATATCATCTATAGAAAAATCAAAAGGGAATTTCATAACCTTTAATAAGTGAATCAGGTGGCTTTGCCGTTCTGGCAGAAATACATAGACGGCATTCCTTCTTCGAGATCATATTCTTTCCAGACTGTGCAGGTATAACAAATGCATTGCTGGTCAGGATTAAGGTCCTGGCAAATGGCCTTGCCTGTCGAGCAATATACGCCCGGAACGTCCTCGGGATCAGGAACTCTTTCTCCGGATAGATTTGCCATTACCGTCTTTAAGTTGTCAATCTTATCCTGTGCACATTTGCTGTCGGCCTGGACAGGACACTGCGGGCATCTACACTTCTCAACGTTTGACCGTGCATAGGGAACCTCAAAATCCGTACCCCTTTCCCTGGGTGTTATAGAGCCCCTCTCTCCGATTGATTTATTTCTACCTTTGTTCACATTATTCCCCCAAATTAATACTCGGTTTTAGGCTTTGGTTTTGGAACTTAAAAGCCTTTTCAGTTATAGAACGAATGTAAAGTAGGGATCTTAAGAGGTTACTGCATTTGAAACCAGATAGATTTTAATTGGAATTAAACCAATTTTAATTGAAATTAAATAAATATAATTGAAACTAAATCAGTTTTAATTGAAAAAAACCGAAAAAAACAGGAAAGAAATGAGAAATAGAAGACTTATATTTATAGAAATTAACATATAATTATGAGAAGAAAAGATAAGATCCGAGTGGGAATATACCTGTTATATTTTGTCTTAATAATTGTTATAGGAGCAGCTTCTTTTTTCGTCAGTAACTTTCTGGATTTTGCACTTTCTTTACTGGCTATGTTTTTGATGTTTTCTCCTTTACTTATCCGAAAAGAGTTTAAAACTAATTTTCCAACGCTTATTGATACCCTTATACTGGTTTATCTTTACCTTGGAACCTATCTCGGAAGCTTTAAATCATTCTTTGAAATGATCTGGTGGTGGGATCTATTAATGCACCTGCTCATGGGCATTAATATAGCTTTAATAAGCTTTTCAATCATATTCCGGCTGAAAGAAGTGAAAAGCCATATCCAGCTGAGCACTCCAATGATTGCTTTTTTTTCATTTACCATTTCTATGGCTGCCGGTGGAATCTGGGAAATTATAGAGTATATGCTTGATTCGTTCTTCGGATTTGGATTACAGAAGGTGCACCCGGATACGATGATAGATCTGATTTTCGTATTTATAGGAGGGTTGATTGTTTCCGCAGGAGGCTACTTCTATACAAAATACCCGAGAGCAAACCTCATCGAAATGCTGTTTTCAAGGGATGAGATCGAAGTCCTGAAGGATGGACATACGGAATCCCAGAATGAAAAAGGACGAATTGAACTGTGAGCACATATCTTCAGGTTCAGGTAATTGAAGAATAAAACGTAGTTAAGGATAATCAGGTGGCTTGATGAAAAGTGAGATTTGTATCATGGGGCTCCAGGATAAATTCAGGGCTGGCCTCTCCATTTTTAGGGCAGGATACAGTCCTTATGCATCTGTAACCTGCCACGCCTGAGGCTTCAGTCGCGCGAGAGATCAGTTTCCTGGTCTTCCGAGCTTACAACCGGATACCCTGCGTCTACCCAGGCAGTAATTCCTCCTGCCATGTTATACACCTGGGAATATCCTGCATTTACAAGCATTGTGCTTGCCGTATCACTTCTGCGTCCTGTTCTGCAGTAAACCAGTATTTTCTTCTCAGGGACTTCATCTGTGCGAGCCTGAAGCAGAAGGTCCGAACTTAGATTCGATCCGGAGACATTGCTTACGGGAATCAGGGTTGCCCCTTTGATATGGGAGGAGTTAAACTCATCAGGCGTGCGAACATCAAGTAAGAATACATCGCCTTTCTCAACCATCTCTTTTGCTTCCTGCACAGTTACATTCTGAAACCCTGAAGGGCTTTCTTTTTTCTGTTCCGTAAAGATTAAAAATACTACCAGAAACAGGAGAATAAGAGCACCGAAATAGATCAAATTCCGTTTGTTCAATCAGATTCCTCCAGCATTATAGATTTGATATCCGGAAAAGTAAATTGACACATTTATCTTTTTGTCAGTATGCACGGATTTTCTGTAGAAACTATTTCCTTCTGTAGAAATTGCTTCCCTGATATAATTATATTTCCTTAAAAAAGAGTGTTAAATACTTTAAACATTAAATTTTTTTGTTTTTAAGTCGGATTATTTCCAGTCCAGCAATCTATCAAGTAAATCCCGAAATAAAAAAACATTAAATTCAGTCAAAAAAGTAAATTGAAACTTAAGAGAAGAAATCTCATCTAAACTGAACCAGCAACAGGAAAAAATTAAAGCTAACCGCCAGGTAAAAAGTCGAAATGATGATCTGGATCTCAGGATTGTATTGTGGATAAAACATAAGAAAGACGGAAATTTAAAAACAGATATGAAAATTATAAATCGTTACAAATTTTCAGAATCAGCAGCAAATTGAACCTGCAAAAAATGTCAAATAAGGCTCATTCGCCTACCTGTTTTGAGGTTGCCGGTCAGTGTCAGGAGGAAAGACCCCAATACATCTTTGGATTTTCCTGATGTATTTTAAAGTCTATAAGGGGAGGGGTCTTCCGCTCCTGTAATCTGACATGGGACTGTGCGAACAAGTCTTTACAGGCTTATACGTTTTTTAGCCAGGCTAGTCTAATCTACACTTTATAGCCTGACCAGTTTAGTCTTAGCACCACCCGCAGCGGTCCTTTCCGAAGAAATCAAAACCGAAGAAGTTGCATTTATTCCAGCCGAAGCCATCGCACCTATCGAACCTATCGAATTTGTCGAATCTGTCGAATTTGTCGAATCTGTCGAATCTATCGAATCTGTCGCGTTTGTCGAACTTATCGAATCTGTCGAATTTGTCGAATCTGTCGAATCTGTCGAATCTGTCGCGTTTGTCGAACTTATCGAATCTGTCGTGCCTGTCGAATTTGCCTTTGCCGTATCCATCCCTGGCTGCACTTACTGACGTAACTGTTACTGAAGCTACGAAAAAGACTAGCATGAGAACGCACAGCGTCTTCTTTATTCCGAGTTTTACCATTTACCTACACTCCACAATTTTTGTTATATTCGATACAATTTAAGATTAATTTCTCAGTTCATTTTCCATCGGCGCTGTACTGAATGAATTTATTTACCAATCCATCATTCCAGATTTGTCCTGAAAAGTATAGTATTGGTAAAAATTCTACCCCCATATCCTCGTGTTATATGCCGAGGATTTATAAGCCGATGAAAAGTGATTCCCAAATTGTATCAGTAGGTGATTATGATCCAGAGAATATAATATATAAAGAAATAATAATCAGAAACCCATATTAATTGAAAATCGGCATTATCTAGTCCGGTTTATGGAGATGTCTTCTCAAAATAGTATTTATCACAACTCTCTTGCATTAACAGTGTTATCCAGTCCTTAATTTTAATTCAGATAACAATTTAAGTTTAAAGTTTAGAATCTATTTTCAGCTTTACTTAATTAATTTTTTAATTTGATTAAAAGTCCACCCCCAATATGTGCACTATAGAAATTTATTACACAAAAATCAATATCAGTCGGCGGGCCTCAGGCAGGCTGAACAGCTGGTTAGTTTTTCATAAGATCCCATTCCGCAATCGAAGGAACTCCCAGATTAAGGGCCCTAACTATTTATATTAATTTGTTTTCTGGGCATCTTAAAGGTAAACCTGAAACTTGTTTTCTTAAGGTAGACCTGGAAATCATCAAAACTTATCCTTTATAAACCGAAGTCGATATTTTTATACCCCGCCTTTTAGTTAATTATGTAAAGGGAGATCAAGCTATTCCAGTGACTGTTAAAGATTCCAATACCTGAGTTAAAAAAGGAGGGTTCCAGTCTCCGAGTACTTATGCATGGGGGTGTCCTATTTCACAGGAGTACGTTAGAAAACTCAAGCCAGAGGATTCGTTCAGGGACTGGATAGTCCAGGCATTGGGGCGAAGGATAAGAGATAAAAAGTGCGTTATCAGGGAATTCAGGATAAGGCCGGCATCGCATAGAGTCTGTAGATATGAATTTGAGGGAGAAGGGCTCAGTGTCATGGCGAAATTTTTAGCTCAACCCACAGGGAAGATAAAAAAGTACGATGCCAGAAAAGCCATGCTGAAAGAATACTACAAATTAAAAAGACTTAAAAAGATAATCAATGTCCCTGAGCCCATTGATTTTAGCAGCCGTTTCAATTGTGTCCTTGTGACCGAGTATATCCCGGGAAAGCCTTTTTCCTGGTACCTGAAGAATGAAAAGAACCTGGACGAAAAACTAGAAGCAATAGCCAGCCTGCTGAGCAGACTCCATCGGAGTACCCGAAGTTATTATGAAAAAGAAGAGGATTTTAAAAAAATTCGCAGTAACCTGAAGGCTATGCCCCTCTGCAGTTCTACCAGAAAAATATATGAACAAAAACTTGGAGGATGGCAGAAGAGTCCCTTTCTGGACGAAAACCAGGGCTGTACGATACATCGTGATGCGACTCCTGCAAATTACCTTTTTTACAGGGATAAAACCTATGCAATAGACTTCGAACTCTCCACAGAACACGGGAATGCTGCAAATGACCTGGGGATACTGTGCGCTGAAATCTTCCATCATTTCGCACGAAAGGGTATGGCATCTACTTCCGTTCCCCATATCAAACGCTTTCTCCGAAGCTACAGCAGAGATGAAAAGGAGTACCACAGGATAAAACGAGTTCTCCCACTTTACATGAGCTATGGCCTGCTCAGAGTCGCCTGGCGGGAAAAAAAGAAGATGCACAGGGAATACCTTATAAACAGGGCAATAGAATTTCTGGACCGGCCTCCCATATAAGAATTTTACTCATAAGGAAGGCAGATAGAGGATCGGGCCAATCTTAGAAGAATTTAAGACGATAGTAGATTATCTCGAATATGCAGGATAACGTAAAAATATTTCCTGGTATCCCGGATTAAAAAAACTACAGTGTACAAATGAAAATGAGTAATGGAAACCTCGGCTTTTTTACATAGATTGAAGTATTATATAGAAAAGACCGAAATTTGGAAAGCTTCAGAAAGAGCGAATATTTATTATCCAGATTACTTAATTATAAAAATATAAAATTAGACTCATTCGTAAGCCCACTTCGATGATTGCCAGCCAGTACCACGGAAGGATTTACGCAGTTTAACTGAAAAACCAGTCGCATGAGACTTCAAAATCACTGATTCGTAACATCGTCGCAGAAGTGCTCATACCTCTTTTACTCCTTAAGCGTGTAAGTCCTATTAAGAACACTCCCTCATAGATATGTTAGATTTTGGGAGGTTGAGGGCTTTACTGTCCCTGCAATCCGATGCGAGGCTGTACGAACGGTCATCATATGTTTTATACCTAATCATGCCAGTTTAGTTAATCCCACCAGTCATCAAACCAGTCACAATCGTCTCCGAAAAAGTTAAAGGAGCCAAACCCGAAAAACTTCCAGAAGTCAAAGCCGCAGCCGCATTTGTCTTTCCAGTCACACTTGTCTTTCTTACAACATTTGTCTTTCCAGTCACACTTGTCTTTCCAGTCACATTTGTCTTTCCAGTCACATTTGTCCTTACATTTGCCATCTTTCCAGAAGCCTGCGCTTGCCGACGCAGCTGTCAGTGACAGCACGAAACAGACAAGCACCAAAACGCTCATCGTCTTTTTAATTGTTCCCATTTGTATACACTCCTCAACTTGATACGATTTTAAGACTGTTGGTTTTCCAATCCCTTTCTACCGGCAGATGCAGCGCTTAAAAATCATTTTACCAGTTAATTATCCGCGTTAATTCGTATTATTTCGGGAAGATATATATTACTGGAAAATCTACCCCCTTTTACTGCTGAAAACTCTCTGCCGATGGAAATGATCTAAATTGCGCCAACAAATTGACGTACCAACAGGAGATTATGGTTAGAAGAATATAATATATATAGAAATATAAATTAGAAACCATTGTTAATTAAAAAGAGATATTGTATAGTATATTTTTTACAGAAGCATTTTGAATAGTATTATTTTACACAATTTTTTCTTGTGAGTAGTATTACTTTTTATTAAAAGTTTATTCAAAATTTCACTTCGTGCTTAATCTAAGGAGTGTTCAGGATTGCTCTGCTACCTGAAATTCCATTGTTAATTCCAGGACGGATTATAAACGAAAGCTTTGAGATCCGGAATAACCTGCAAAGATGTTCGGGAACCTGCCTGAGAAACCGGAAGCAAAGACAATTTTATTAATAAGTCTCAATTTTGTTAATAAATCCAATTTTTTAGTAAGATTCAATTTTAATGTGATTAAAATAATCTAATAATAGTAGTAAGGGTTAACTCTCACCAGATAAAATACGATAAAAGGCTATAGTTGCTTTTTTGAAAAAAGGCCTGTAGCACTACTCTATATTGAGAGCACTACTGTTATTGGGGAAAGAATAGTGAGATTGATTTCGGGGGATTATCTTGAGTAAGGATAACGCGGGAAAATATACAGGTCAGAGCACAGGTAAGGACAGTTCGGGTAAAGGAGCCTCGAATAAGCACTTTTACCCGATATACGGCATAATTCTACTCATAATCGCGTTTATAACATATATTATTCTGCAAGATCCTGAAGAACCTATTGGAATGATACGCCGGTTTGCAGGAACTTTCGGCTACCTGACCATATTCCTTGCAATAGTTACATCCGAGTATATGGCTAAAATGAAAAAAATATCAGGACTTCCTTTTATGAAAGCTCACCATAATCTGGCGAGAATTGGAATATTGCTAATCCTTATTCACCCACTGACTTTTGTATTACAGGGGCGAGGAGTTCAGATTTTTTCGCCAATTTCTCCGACAAATGTTTTCATTGGATTGGCAGGTCGTCCGGCTCTTTATCTGTTCCTTCTGGCTGCCGGAGTTGCGTTATACAGGAAGAAATACAAAAACTGGAGGGAAGTTCATTACCTCAATTACCTGGCCTTCTTACTTGTCTCAATACATGCCCTGATGTTAGGCGACGACTTCAGATTAAGTATAATGAGAATATTTGCACTTGCAATGGCGGTTACTGTGATAGCTATATTTATACATAAAAGATCGGCATCAGGGCAAAAAAGGAGATAAGCAACTGAAACTCCGGACCGAAGCCGCATATTCAACGGAGTAAAAGCAGAAAAAATATAAAAACTAGATTACATTGCCCGGAGAGGACCGACTTTCAGTAATAGCAGGCTCAACAGGTGTACTTCTGTCGCTGCTGGCTTTTTTCCTAAATCTTTTTGAAATATTGACACAGGATATGAAAACCTATTCAATCCTTAATGTGATGAGAGCCAGTAGCAAAAACTATCGGAAATTTTTAGTAAATTTACTTTTTTTCCTTTTCCAGGAATCTGTTAATTTCACCGGAAAGGTTCTGTACTTCGCTGCGCAGCTTTTCAATTTCTCTTGAGGAAAGTTCTTCTTTATCTTTTCCGACAAGCAGACTTGCCAGGGCTGCGGTTATATACCCGAAAATTGAAAAAGCATAAACCGATAACGAAAAAGCCAGTACTCTCCCCTCAGGGGTAATTGGCCAGTAAGCGCTTCCTATTGTAGTCATAATCATGGCTGTCCACCATAAAGCGTCCCAATAAGAAGTAAGCCCAGGGCGCTCAAAACTGTACATTCCTGCTGCTCCAAGAAAAGTAATCAGAGCCGTAAGCAACAGAACGTATCTCAAGCCACGCTTCCTCATTACCTGCCTGACTGTTCTTAAGCTTCGATTAAAAGAGGAAAGAATCCGGGCCAGATTAAGGGATCGGACAGAATTTGCAAACCTGACCAGCCTGAATCCGCGAAATAGCTTTAAAACCCTCAGTGCAGGCAAAAAAAGGGAAAAAGCAACAAGCCAGTTCTTCTTTAAATAATCTTTTTTCACTGGAGAAATATACAGTTCGATAAAAAAATCGATTATAAATATCCCCCAGATAACCAGACTTAATGTTTGCAAGGAAGATGAAAGGCCGTATACAAAATCGACAATAATAAGAACCAGCCATAAGAGTGACAGCAAAGTTAAAGGAAAGTCAAAAAGATCATTAATCTGGGAAAGCAACTCTGTTCTTTCATCATTTAATTGCTTTTTATCCATATCTTTACGTCTCACCGAAATTTGTACAGGTTGTCAGGTGAGTGCAGCCCTGCTTTTAAAAGAAAAATTAGATAAATATTATTAGGTTTCTGAGCATTTATAGATATCTTTGGTATCTATTCAGGTAAGAAGAGGCCTTATAAAGCGATTCAAAAAAGGATAGCCTTTTAAAAAAATCTTCAATCGTAAAATAAAGAATTTTATAAAATAAAGAGTTTAGAGCAGACTGAGTATTTCCTTCATTCAGTCCACTCTAAAACCAAACCTTCACTTCTCCTCAACTATTATAGTCCCCTGCATGGAAGGATGAATCGAGCAATGATACTCATAGGTGCCTGCGTCGGTAAACAGGAACTCATATGATCCTCCTTCTTGCAGTGTGCCGGAATCGAAAGTAGAACCTGTAGCCGTGTGGGCAGCTGAATCAAGGTTCGTCCACCTTACAGTATCACCTGTTGATATTGTAACTGATTCGGGATTAAAGGCAAAATTGTTGATTGACACCTCGACAGTCTTGCCGTCCGTGCCCTCCATTTTATCCATATCAGACATATCCATGCCTGTCATATTCATGGTTTCGGGCATATAGCATTTCACGATTCCGACTAAATAACAGGTCTTCATTCCTGGCGTATCATCCATTTCAGTCATGTTGTCTGTACCGGTCATGTTATCCATTTCAGTCATATTGCCCATGCCTGTCATGTTCTCCATGGCTTCGGGTGTATAACAGTTCATGGCTCCGATAAGATAACATTTCTCCACGGCCGTCATGTTATACGTTTCAGTCGTGTTATTCATGCCTGTCTTATTATTCATGCCTTCGGGCTTGTAACAGTTCATAGCTCCGATAAGATAACATTTCTCCATATCCGTTGTGTTATCCGCTCCAGTCATGTTCGCAGCTTCGGGCATATAACATTTCATAATTCCGGATAAATAACATGCCTTAGTTTCAGTCATGTTATCCATGCCTGTCCTGTTGTCCATACCGGTCATGTTATCCATTTCAGTCCTGTTATCCCTGCCTGTCATGTTCTCCATGGCTTCGGGCGTATAACACCTCATAGCTCCGAGAAGGTAACACCTCTCCGTGCCCGTCATGTTATCCATACCAGTCCTGTTGTCCATGCCCGTCATGTTATTCATGCCTGTCATATTGCCCATGCCCGTCATGTTACCCACTTCTTCGGGTACATAACACTTTATGGCTACGGCAAAATAACACGTCTTCATGCCCGTCATGTTGTCCATGCCCGTCATGTTGTCCATGCCTGTCATGTTGTCCATGCCTGTCATGTTGTCCATGCCTGTCATGTTATTCATGCCTGTCATGTTGTCCATGCCTGTCATGTTATCCATAGTTTCGGGCATATAACATCTCATGGCTCCGATAAGATAACATTTCTCCATTCCAGTCATTTTATCCATTCCTGTCCTGTTGTCCATGCCTGTCATGTCAGTTTTTGCTTGCACGGATACAAGAGACAAGGATAAACATAGTACTAGAAGGGAAAATATCAATTTTAATTTCATTCTTTACCCCCCGTATGCGAATTCGGCCAATTGAACTAATTGAATATATTTAATAAAATAAAAGTCAATTTAATATAAAACAATTAAATAATAATGGTCGATTTATAAATACTTAATCTATATTAACTACAGCAACTAGTCTAGTTTTCATAATCGTCAGGCTTTTTGGAAGTATATGTTCATTATAATTTTATTACATTCATAAAAAATGACTCAGAACTTGCCTGAAGCCTGCTTAGAGCACTAATTTCTAAAAATTGTTCTTTCCTAATTGGAGAGTTATTTTGCCCTGAATATCCAGTAAGAATAGGATCAGAGTAGATTAAAGAGTGATTTTAGACATTCAAAGGAAAACAGGTAGATAAAACAATAGTTACCATAAATAGCTAGAAAAAGTAGAGAACTGTAAACCACCTACAAGCTTGCAGCCTCTACTTTTAAATCGAACTCTGTAATCAAATTACCGATTATTAATTGCAGCATGTTTTAGATCATGCTATCCATATCTTCGGTCCACATTCCCCATATCTTAGATCGTAGTCGTAGTTTGATTTATTTCACAGGTGACGTTCTTCGTCATGATTTCAATCATATCATCCATACTTCTGATTATAGCCACCTTTCCGGTTATATTATACATGCCTTCATCCATGTCTTCGTCCATCTCGGTAATGTCGCTAATGTCCCCGACCATAGCCTTATTTCCATCCATCGTGATCAGATCAGTCAAGTCTTTATCCATTTTCTCGGCCGTTCCGGTCATGTAATCCACATTTCTGATTATAACCATCTTTCCGGTCAGATTACATGCCATGGGTTCAGTCATGTTGTCCATGCCTTCGACCATTCCGGTCATGTTACACATTATTTCGGCCATCTCGGTCATGTTACCCATGTCTTTAATTATAACCATTTTTCTGATCATGTCACCTGTTATGTTTCCGGTCATATCTCCAGCCATGAGTACAGTCATGTTGTCCATGCCTGTCATGTTATCCATGCCTGTCATGTTGTCCATATCTTCGGTCGTGTTTAGCATGATGGTTCCAGTCATATCTCCAGTCAGGACTACAATCATATCATTCATGCTTTCGGTCATGTTGTCGGTCATGTTATCGGTCATGTTGTCAGTCATGTTATCGGTCATGTTGTCAGTCATGTTATCGGTCATGTTGTCCATGCCTTCGGTCATGTTATCCATGCCAGTCATGTTTTCTGTCCTTCCGAAAATGACTACACTTCCGGGCATATCATCCATTTTTCCGATCATAACCGCTTTTTCGGTCATATTGCCCAGATCTCGGATTAAAATCATCTGTCCAGTCACATCAATTTCCATGCCTTCGGTGACATTGTTCATGCCGGTCATGTTGTCGGTCATGTTGTCAGTCATGTTATCGGTCATGTTCTTCGTTTCTTCAATCATAACCGCGTCTCCGGTTATGTTGCATGTAACGGTTTCACTAATGTTTCCGGTCATGATTACATTTATTTCATCCATGTCCCCGACCGGATTACCCTGTGCTTGCACGGATACGATAGACAGGGTTAGGCATAGCGCTAGCAGAGAAATTATCAATTTCAGTTTCATTCTTTACCCCCATATGCGAGTTCGACCATTTGGCCGACTATATCTATTTTCTAATAAAATAAAAAATAATTAAATACAATCAACTTAATAATAATGAATCCGCTTATAAATAACTAATCTCTATTAACTATAGGGGGTAGTCTGGTTTTAAGGATCAGCTGGCATTTTAAAAGTAATTATCTGTCACATATTTATTACATCTGATATAACAAATATTAGCAGTATCACTTTAAAAACTGTGATGAAAAATTATATTTAATGCTTATTTTAAATTGTCTGTGATCCAGCTCCTTACTTCGGCGTAAACCTCATTTGATACTTCTTTCAATCCATGTCCCGCGTTTTCGTATATTTTGATTCTTTTAGGTTCGTGTGCCAGATTATACGCATATACCGAACTGCGCGGAGGTAAGGTTTCATCTGCCTCACCATGAATTAAAAATACTGATGTGCTCTCAGGAAGGAGAGAGATCGGACTAATTCCATAGCTCTGGGTGGCTAGCGTAACTACGGTTTTCACACTCCTGTCATTAAATGCAGCCTGAACGACAACTGCGCCTCCAAAAGAGTGCCCTACAAGTCCAAAGACCCTGATATTCTCGGCTTTTAAAAACCCAAGCCCTACAAGAACATCTACTACAGCCTCAGTCAGGTCCGTAGGATGCCTGAAACTTACTCTTAGCGAACTTATTCCCGCTTCCTTTAAATCGGCACATAAACGAGGATATAAGCCCTCGGCAGGAGTATCGAAACCCCCTCCAATTCCCCCTACCATAATTACCCCTTTATCTGCCTTTTCTGCCCTGTAATAGTGACAATCAATCCTGCCACGGCTGGTATCTATTCTAACCAGTTCAAACGAGTCTAGGGGTTCTCTTTTTAAATCGAGAATAGCAACTTCCAGCGGCTCTTCCGTGATTTCAGTCTTCTTTGTGCCCTGCATAGATGTAATCTAAAACTCCTGCTTATTAGGCACTTATGGGTAAGCTAAATAATTTGGGAATATGACGAAAGAGCCGCAATCAAGCCTTTAAATTTTTATTACGGCTTTAAAATCTCTTTACCGGAAATGTTCAGGGCAACAATATGGTCATTCCCAGGACGAAAAGATCAAAGGAGCGTACTTACAGGCGCATAAAAAACATAATTTTAATTAAAAATATGAAGAATAAAGCAAGACTTTACTGACAATAACCGGAGTTATTACATGGAAAATATCAAAGAATTTTTTAAGAACGATAATTTTGCTGTAATGTCAGGAATCGAACTTCTGGATGTCTCTCCAGGGTATGCAAAAGCCATAATGAATATAGAAGAAAAACACCTTAATGCCCTGAAAACCGTCCAGGGAGGTGCATTATTTACCCTTGCAGACCTTACTTTTGCTGCAGCATCAAATGCGTACGGCACTGTTGCTGTGGCTATCAATGCAAACATCTCTTTCGTAAAAGCCGCAACAGGCAAAACTGTCACAGCCGAAGCAAAAGAAACATCAATAAACCCCAAAATCTCAACATATACTGTAAATATAACTGATGATAAAGGAGACCTCGTAGCAATATTTCAGGGTATGGGCTACAGGAAAAAGATTTCACTTGATGACCTTACCCACAATTGAATTCAACAGGATATGTCTCAGCAGGTGTGGTAAGAAGTACCTAAATAGCAGATATCGAGGTCGAAAATATAGTGGGAGATGTCTAAGTAGAAAATCGACCGGAAAAGTGAATTCCCAGAAGATTTTCTGCTAAAACCTTTTTAAAATCTTTCTGAAATGGAATCATGAGAAATATAATAACACACTGTATTGTAAAACAAAATTTAAGTTTAAAACAAAATCTTAGTTTAAAATAGGCTTTAAGTTTAAAAGAGAGCTAATTTAAAAGAAAGTCAATTTAAAAGAAAGTCAATTTAAAAAAGGTTTAAAAAGGATTTTCAATGCGACTGCCGGGATTCGAACCCGGGTTCTAAGCTTGGGAAGCTCAGGTCATAGCCACTAAACCACAGTCGCATAAGGATGTAAAGAAGTGCTACGTATTCTTCTCATGCATCTTTTAGATATTAAAGGTTTCGGTAATGAGGAGGAACGGCGGAGATAGCTGTTTTATGAGGGAAAGAGGAAAAACTCTATTTCTGAAATTTGAGGGTGCAAAGCGATAAAGACCTGGGAATGGAATAATAGTATAGAGAAAAATTTCAAAGCGTTTTTTCGGGGAGAGGGCAATGGCTCGGTTTATAGGGCTTGCGGAGCTTTTTGAGGAACTTGAAAAGATAACATCTCACAAGGAAATCGTCAGGAAAATTGCTAATTTTTTCTAGGAATTGGAAGGAAAGGAAGTAAAGGACAGTGCATACCTTTTTCTCGGAAGCATAGGACCTGCCTTTGAGAGTACGACACTGGGAGTCGGGGATAAGCTTGCTTTAAAAGCTATTGCCGGGGCATATGGAGTTTCCGAAGAGGAGGTTAAAAAAAGATATTCAACGACAGGAGATCTTGGGGATGTGGCGTTTGAGTTAAATAGGGGAGAAGAAAAGTCGCTGACAATTGATGAGGTATTCGGAAGGCTCAAGAAGATAAAAGAGGCCTCAGGAAAAGGAAGCCAGGAGGAAAAAACCGGACTGCTTTCCAGTATCCTGCAGCGAGCCAGCCCGGAAGAAGGGAAGTACATAGTCAGGATTGTGCTCGGGAAGCTCAGGCTAGGGTTTGGGGACCAGTTTTTGCTTGAGGCATTTTCTATTGCTTTTACAGGGGATAAAAAATATACCGCGAAGATCAAGGAAAGCTACAGCGTCTGCACTGATATCGGAGAGCTTGCAGAATCCCTTGCAAAATACGGTCCAAGAGCTCTTGGGCGCTTTTCCATAAAACTGGGCCGGCCTGTCAGGTCAATGCTTGCCCAGCGCGTGGAAACTTTCGAAGAGCTTGAAAAGAGAATTTCCGGAAAAAAAGCAGCCGAAGAAAAATATGATGGAGAGAGGGTACAGATCCATAAAGACGTAGACGAGATTAAAGCCTTTTCTCGAAGGCTTGAAGACATAACTGCCCAGTACCCTGATCTTGTAGAAGCGGTCAGGAAAGGCGTTCGCGCGGATAAAATTGTGCTTGATGGAGAAATCATTGCGTATGTTGAAGGCAGGAAAGCCGATGACTCTACCGGAGAATTTTATTCGTTCCAGAGACTGATGCAGAGGCGCAGAAAGTATGAGGTTCAAAAATATACTGAAATCTGCCCTGTTGCCGTATTCTTTTTCGATATCCTGTACCTGGAAGGAAATTCCCTCCTGAAAGAACCGTACCCGAAAAGAAGGGCTCTTCTCGAAGACCATGTAAAGGAATCGGGGGCTCTTCGCCTGGCTAGAAGAATTGTTACTGACAATCTTGAAGAGATCGAGGATTTTTTCAACGAGACTCTTGAAAAGAGGCTTGAAGGAATTATAATCAAATCCATGGATAGCAATTCGGTTTACGAGGCCGGAAAAAGAAGCTGGCTCTGGCTCAAGTGGAAAGAAGAATATGCCGAGGGAATGAGGGAGACCTTTGATCTTGTAATTGTAGGAAAATATTACGGGCGAGGAAAAAGGAAAGGCTCATTTGGAGCCCTCCTCTGTGCAATTCTTAATGAAGAAGAACAACGTTTTGAAACTTTTACAAAAGTAGGGACAGGGTTCACAGAAGAGGATGCAAAGGAAATCGACAGCCTGCTTTCAGGGCATATTATCACTGAAGTCCCGAAAAACGTACTCATAAAAAGTAGAATGCTTCCGGATATCTTCGTAGAGCCTGCTGTGGTTATTGAAGTCCTTGGTACGGAAATTACGGAAAGCCCGGGCCATACCGCCGGACAGGGAGAAGAAGAAACGGGGCTTGCTTTGCGCTTTCCCCGCTTTTTACGTATAAGATACGACAAAGGACCCTCTGATGTCAATACAGTTAAAGAGATCAGGAATTTGAAGGAAGGCATAGGCGTTTAAAGATTTACGCGGAAAGGATAGAAACAAGTACAGAAAAAACGGGAAAAGTAAATTATAAGGGGATAGGGGGAAGCAATTGAGAAATCGCGAAGTTGCCGAGTTATTCTATGAGGCTGCCGATATTCTTGAATACCAGCAGGTTGAGTGGAAACCGCGGGCTTATCGGAAAGCAGCCCAGATGATAGAAAACCTCGGGCAAGATATAGAAAGTATTTATGCCAGGGAAGGGAAAGCCGGGCTGACCGAAATTCCAGGAATTGGGGAATCCATTGCCGACCACATTGCTGAGTATCTGGAAACAGGCAAGGTGGAGAAATTTGAAAAGCTTAAAGGGAAAGCCCCTTCAGGCACTGCGGAGCTAATGGAAATCCGGGGGCTTGGGGCTAAGAAAATGAAAAAGCTTGCCGACACCCTTGGAGTAAGGACGCTCTCGGATCTTAAAAACGCCGTCATTGCCCACAGGCTCAGGAGACTCGAAGGATTCGGAGAAAAAAGTGAGGAGAATCTGGCAAGGGCAATTGAGCAGTACGAGAAAAGCCACACCCGGATAGCTCTCGGAAAGGCTCTTCCACTTGCAGACGAGGTTATATCCGCTTTAAAAGCCCAATGTGAGAGTACAAACTCTAAAGTCGATCTTTCTAAGATAATTTACACAGGCTCGCTTCGCAGGTTGAAAGAAACAATAGGGGATATCGATATCCTGGCAGAAGCCGAAAAAGGAGAGGCCTTGAAGGTCATGGACTGTTTTGTCTCCCTTCCGGATGTCGATCAGGTTATCTTAAAAGGCAGCACAAAAAGCAGCGTAATTCTAAGAGAAGGGACCGCTATTGACCTGAGAGTAGTCCCACCTGAAAGTTACGGAGCAGCTCTTCAGTATTTCACGGGCTCAAAGGAGCACAATATAGAACTAAGGAATATTGCCATTAAAAACGGTTACAAACTTTCGGAATATGGGCTGTATTTAAAAGAATCAGGAAAACAGATTGCAGGAAGCAGCGAAGAAGAGATTTATGAAAAACTTGGCCTTGCCTGCATCCCACCCGAACTTCGGGAAAACAGGGGAGAAATTAAAGCCGCTGCAAGAAATGCCCTGCCCAAACTGATAAAACCAGGCGATCTCAGGGGAGATCTCCATATGCATACAAACTATAGTGAAGGAAAAAACAGCCTTAAAACCATGATTGAGAGAGCAGAAAGTCTTGGTTATGAATATATTGCAGTAACCGATCATTCCCGTTCCCAGAAAGTTGCCAATGGCCTGGAAATCGAAAAATTAAAAGCCCAATGGGAAGAAATCGACAAACTCTCAAAACGATTCAGGATAAAAATTCTCAAAGGATCGGAGGTTGATATCCTGAAAGATGGAAGCCTGGACTATCCGGATGAAGTCCTCAAAGAACTCGATGTTGTCGTAGGGTCCGTACATTCCGGTTTTGCATTCCCTGAAAGGAAAATGACCGAAAGGATTGTCACAGCTCTGGAGAACAGGTATCTTGATATCCTTGGTCATCCGTCAGGCAGGCTACTTGGGAAGAGGGAGCCTTATGCCGTTAATTTTGAAAAGGTTTTTGAAACTGCGGCTGCAAACGGAAAAGTGATTGAGATCAACAGCCAGCCTTCGAGGCTTGACCTTAACGACGAGCTGATCTTGCGCGCAAAAACCTTTGGACTTAAATTCTGCATCTCCACCGACAGCCATTCCACTACCGGCCTTACGTTCATGCGGTACGGCATCGGGCAGGCGCGACGCGGCTGGCTCGAAAAAGAAGACGTTGTAAACACCTATCCCTACTCCAGGCTTAAAGAAGTTTTCAAAAAACCCAGGCAGCAACCGTTGGGCCGCAACCGTTGCGCCGGTTGATCACGCCGTTACGTCGTTTTCGCTCAAGCCTTTTTTGAAAAGGCTTGCGTTGCGCCGGTTGAACGCCGTTACGTCGTTTTCGCTCAAGCCTTTTTTGAAAAGGCTTGCGTTGCGCCGGTTGATCACGCCCGATGGGGCTTGGGGATTATAAGTATTTCTCAACTACAGGCGTTCGCCGTTTTCGCTCAAGCCTTTTTTGAAAAGGCTTGTGAAAAGGCTTGCGGCAAAAGTAATA
>CAZSVY010000119.1:0-4307 GCA_964610495.1 uncultured Methanosarcinales archaeon | reverse complement strand
GTAGAGAATATAACTTGGGGTCTTGAGCTTTGCTGCAAAAGCGTCCATAAGGCTTTCCGTGCCTTCAAGGCTTATATCCAGGGCACGGTTCAGGGTTATAACCCTCTGGGCTTCGTCAGGTTCGGATGTCGAACTTTTGATGAGGTGAAGGGAACGCTTGAAGTATTCGCTGTTCCTTCCCCAAAGGTCGGCAAAAGAAAGGAGAGCATCGTCCATACTGCTGTAAATCCTGAGGTTGAGATCCCAGGCCAGTTTTCTCAGGTCCTTTGCAAGCGGCCTCTCGGAGTTCCGGGCTGCAAAAAGCACGGCGTGTTCCAGGTTAGGAACGAGTTTCATGGACATTACTATATAGCTCAGGATCTCAGGAATGTCTCCGAGCGAGGAGATTTTCATAAATCCTGCCCTGAGCTTCACATACTCGCTCAGGTAACAGAGTGCGATCAGGGGAATAATAAAGGTCAGGATTCCCATTATATAAAGCGTTCTTACATCAAAACTTCTGGACAGGAGCAGGAAAAGATCCATTCCGGCCAGCAGGATTAAAGTTGCAAAAGTCCCCACATAGGAAAAGAGCACGGTTTCAAAGGCTTCAAGGTCAAAACCGGTAAACCGAAGGGCATCCCTGTACTCCTGGCTGACACTTTTTTCGCATTGCCTGCGGAAGGCAACGGGGTCAGGAACAGCCCATATCCATTGCTTTGCTGTGGTTTTGCAGGCTCGTACATACCAGTTGCTCTCTTCAGCCATATTTCTCCCTCATACAATTATTTCCCTGTGCCCGAACCTTTTCCGGCAAAATTCTCAAACCAGGCCTCCCATTGCCTGTAAAGGGTTTCCAGATCATCCCCGCAGCCGGGTTCCGAATCATTTGCAGAACCATTTACAGAATTATTTGCAGAATTATTTACAGGATTGTTTACAGAGTTATTTGCAGAATTATTTGCAGAATTATTTACGTATTTATTTTCGTATGGCCTGTCTTTCTTCATAGAGTCTGAAAGCAGCCAGAACATGTTATTTGCCTGGCTGACGGCTTCGGCCTCCAGCAGGAGAGGCTTCTTTAGCCCTTCGATTGCAATTTTTTCTTTTATCCTTGTCCGAAGCTCTATACCTTTCAAGGCCCTGTCTATGGAAATCCCCCATTTCCTGGCAATCTTCTCTATAAGTTCGGACTGTCCCTGTTCCAGGGCTTTTCCTGCAAGCAGGCAGTCCTGAGAGGCATCGTAATTCATTATGTCCGTAAAGATATCTGAGGGCTCAGGATTTTCGATTACGGCACCTGTAACTTCTGCAATGCGACTAACCCGTTTTAGCTTTTTCATGCTGCCTTCGAGCCTTATGCCTGAGCAGATAATTACAGCATCCGTAGCTTTGAAAGATGCCGGAGGGACCCCGAGGGTGTGCACAATTCTCTCGTATACGTTTTCAGTGGACGAGCCGTGAATGGTCCCTATAACCGAGTTTCCGGCTTTTCCGACCTGCATAGCTTCGTAAAGCACTTTTACTTCCGGGCCCCGGACTTCCCCCAGAACCAGGGCGGAATTTCCAAGGCGCAGAGCCGCACGAAGCGCAGTTTCAGGGCTCATCTCCGCTCCTGATTTCAGGACCGAGGACTGTGAACTCATTCCCTGAACCTTCCAGCCCAGGCTCTGGAGCTTCTCGATAGGCAGTTCGTGCGTATCTTCGATTGTAAGAATCCTGTACTTCTGCGGAATCTCAAGCAGCATGGCTGACAGCAGGGAGGTTTTTCCGGCTCCGACTTCTCCTGCGACCAGGACTGAAGCCTGCCCGTCCATGAGAAAACTTAAAAGCCCGGCTGCATATGGGGAAACCGACCCCGTATTGATCAGTTTAGGCAAAGTCCAGGGAGAGAGGGAATGCTTTCGGAAAGCGTAGGCAAGCCCGCTTGCACTGAGCGGGTCTCCTATTACCGAGACCCTTACCCCGAAAGCCTCAAGGTTAAGTTCCAGCACAGGAACCGCTTCTCCAAAAGGCCTGCCGCTGATGATCCTGAATCTGGATACCAGGGCATCGAGGTCATCCTGCGAGAGAAAAACATTACTTACGCATTCCTCTCCATCCAGCACAACGTGGACAGGGTTTTTATCGGCCGGAGCATTGATATAAACATCTGTAATCCTGCCGTCGGAAAGCAGATCTTCCACTATCCCGAGCCCGTTCGTATACCTTGCAAGCAGGTCGGCATAGCTTTCCAGCTCATCAGGATCGCAGGCTCCCCCGCTTGCGAGCAATTCTTCTTCCAGAAGCGTTTTTGCCATGCGCCTGAAATATTCTCTTGCTCCAATGGGATCTGTAAAGGCAAGGTCTTTTGGCCTGTGCCGGATCATTCGCATCCGGACTTTCTCAAGCAGCCTGAGTTCTTCCTCCCTGAGATTATACTCAGGAGGCCTGATCATGTAGAGTTTCTCCGGCCTGTCGGTATAGCGGTAAATCGAGACCTCAAGCTTCCTGCCTTCCCTGCCGTCTATATCGTAACATTCAAGAAACTCGGTATTCTCAGGCGCATCTGCATATACCCTGGAACTGGAAAAAGGAGGCCGAACATGGGGCTTGATCCCGCTTTCGTAATCGAAAACCTCGTCCGCAGAGCTTTTGCTTTTCTCCCGCTTTTCCTTCCGGCTTGCAGACGCCAGGAACGGAAGATATCTGGATATCTCTGCCAGGGTCACTTCTCCCGACGTGTCCTTTATCAGACTTCCTGCCATCTTTCTTATCATTTTTCCAGCTCCTTTTTCGGAACTTTCTACCGGCTCTATTGAAGAAGCTCGAATTTCGGAATTTTTAAAAGCAGAAATTTCAGGAAAACAGGATAGTTTTTCTTCAATTTCATGAAGCATGTGATAAAAGCGCTGGGAACAAGCATTGCAGACAGAAAGAGCCCCCATACCATCTTTTGGAACCTTATCTGAAGTTTTCTTCAACATTTTACCCTGAATAAACCGCTTTATTTCCAGCCTGGCTTTTAGAGGGTCGGTCTCTACGGTTTTAGCAAAAGAAACAATTATTTCTTTTCTTTCCAGTTCACAGGCTTTCTTTTCAGGCAAGGTGCAGGCTCCGGGAACCTTTTCCGCGCTTTCGTATGCTGTAATGATCCCATCGAAACCTGCAAGAGTATAAAGTAAAGACAGGGCTTCCCCTTCGTAATCCCGTTCATACAGCCTTGAGAGTACCAGGCAGTCGGCCTGAACCTCTTTTTGCAAAATTCTAAAAATATTTTTCCTGCAATGCACATCGTTAAGGGAAGATCCCGAATCACATTCCCTGCAATTGATAGCAATGGTTTTCCGGATTTTTGTTTGTTTTATTCGATAAAAACAGGTTTCTTCTTCCTTTTTATCCTGTACGGAAAGACTGCCATAATTAAGGGCATTGACAGCATCCTGAAGTTTTGCCTTTATATTCAAATTTGAACCCCCATTTTCCCAGCTAACTTCAGAATTTATCTTTGAATGTATTAAATATTTTCGACAAATCGGAAAATAAGGCTATTAATTTTTCTACAAAATCTACAAAATTTAGTTTAACTGTTAGAAAATTCTATAATTACAGACCTTAAATTGTTTGCAGCCTTTATAATCAGGATCCAGCTGCATCGTGGTTTTTGTGGACGCTTTCCGTAAAAAGAAGCATTGTGTTTCGGATTTTTCCCGAATATATTTGCCTGAAGATCCCGAAATCTTCGCTGAAAATCGCAGCTTTGAGATTTGTCCGCATGCTGAGCAGGTTCATTGAAATTTCGCTAAAGGCTTCACCGATTTTTGGGCCTTCCATAGTCCTGGCGGTGTGGGCAAAAGCTTCTTCAGGGGCTTTTCCTTCCGAAGTGCGATAGAGAAAGAAGCTTTTCTTCAAAAAAAGATTATGTTACTCTTTAATATGAGTACTTATGCCTATCTGAAAAGTGTTGTGACCTACTGCAACTTTCCACTAGCAATATGCAAACTTGCAACCTGTACCCGGATATTATAGGCCATTGTGACCTTTCAACATACGTTACTTACTTTTCGAATAGGCTCTTAATTGCTTCGGTTTTGTATACTCTTCTTTTAAAGCAAAGAAATATATGAGACGATAATATCAAAAATGTCCTTCAATGTGCGAGAGTTGCCCAGCCAGGTCAAAGGCGCCAGGTTCAGAGTCTGGTCTTGTAGGAGTTCTTGCGTTCGAATCGCACCTCTCGCATTAATTTTTGCAGCGATTGGTAAAATTGTTTGCATTAAGTCTAAAAATATGAGATTATTTCAGATTAATATTAGTTTTTGTTTTCCAAAAGACATTTTTTCGAGAAT
>CAZSVY010000118.1:0-12732 GCA_964610495.1 uncultured Methanosarcinales archaeon | reverse complement strand
TAGAAAAAGACCTGTCAGAAAGAACTCATAACTGTCATTTCTGTGGTCTATCTATTGACCGTGATCTTAATGCTTCTATTAATATTCTCAGACTGGGATTGCAGTCTGTTCGTAAAACCGATAGATGCCCCTCATTTTAATAAGGGGAGCAGTCACTGGTGATAATCCTCATCCCGAGGGATTAACTTGTCGAGGGTTTCGGAAGAGTCTTTTGAAACATCCGGCTCAAACTCCATTGTTCATATCGTTCCGGTTGACTCAATGCAAAAGATGGCAACTGTCCCGTTTACTATTTTTGATTCTGTAAGCCCTTCTAAGACCATTTCGGTAAGATCAACCATTCCACAATCTCTTTTCCAGTGGCTGAGTTTTCTCCTGTTTTTACAGGCACAAAAATAAATCAGTAAATGATTAATAATTCTTGCAGTTTCTGAAAAGCGTCTCAGCTTTCGGTATTGCTGCATGGTTTGTAAGAGGCATAATTGAGGCAAAATCTGGGAAAGAAGGTGGAGAGCTATTTATTTTTGGATTTTACAATGCCAATGACCTTAATTTTCGCTCTTGAAGCTGATTTCGCGGCCCTGGATGGTTTTACTGTTTCGGCTGGTTATGTTATTCTGGCTGGTTATGTTACTCTGGCTGGTTTCACGATCCTGGTTAGTTTCGCTACTCTGACTGGTTACGTTATTCTGGCTGGTTTCAGAAACCTGGCTAAGTTCATGCTCCGGACTGGCTGCACGTGCCTGGCTGATCTCCCGGTCTAATTGACCGTCTGGGTACCCTTCATCATAGCCGTGTGTGTAGCCGCCATTGTAGCTTCGGTTTTCAACCAGGCCGGCTTTGACATTATAATACTCGCCATCGAAAGCGGCCTGGTAGCTGGCTCGGTAGCCATCTTCGTAGCCCTGCTGGTAGCCGGGGGTTTTCATGCCCCATAAATTTGCTGCTGCTAATGTCAAAGTCATTATGGAAAAAACTATCAGCAAAATAGCCAGCGTCTTTTTTAATCTGTCAAATGGCCGTCTACTCTCCAAACTTTCACCTAATTTCATCCAGTTTTTATACGGTTGGTTTATCAATTAACTTCCCCTCGGCAGATTATTGCTCATTACGCATCCACATTATTTTTTTAAATAGCATAATTATTGTAATTACTGGTATTGCTGTAATTACCGGTATTGCTTGCAGTTACTGGTAAATTCTCTTCATATCATATACAGATTATTTATACGTTTCTCAAGGCTATGCTTGTCCTGTGTTACTTCTTAAAGTGTATATTTCTTTTGATTTGATTCTCTGAACCAGATCACTTATTTCGGGTTTACATTCAATTTTTAGACATGAGTTTAGACGCCAAAAATGCTACTGGAAATTTTGATTGGAAAATTCCAGGCCCCCGGATAAAGCTTTCACTGCTGCTTATAAGCTTCTTATACTGGATAGTAGATCCTTACCTGGAATAATTGTCAAATCTCTGTCAGGTACTCTTATCCTGCACAGCGCAAAAGGCACATATTCAGGAAATGTCAGCCAGAAATTCCGAATTCTGGAATCAACTTATGAAACCGTTTCACGAAATCCAGTTAAGTCATCGTGTATATGAATTTTTATTTTTGTACTGAAAAGCTATGATAAAGCCACCTTTCGCAAGTGCCTTCAAGAATAATATCTATTGTATATTGTAGGCCCTTCAGTTACTGTATATTATGTGCCTTCCGAAAATTTTAAGCATCCGAATGTAAAGAATAAGTAAAAAAGCTTCATTTTCGGACGAAAAGATATTATGTCAGTACAGCAGGACTGTATGCCAGGATTCTATGTCAATAGAGCAGGACTCAGGACGAAAGAGATGAAGTATAGTACTATTATTTTTGATTTTGACTACACCCTGGCCGATGCAACGAATGGTATTGTATCAAGTTTCAACTACGCCTTCAACAGGCTGGATATTCCCGAATGTGACTGTGAAAGCATAAAAAAGACTGTCGGATTACCGCTCGATAAAGCATTTATCCATCTGACAAACAATAAAAACGAAGTTTTGATCAATCGTTTTTTAAGTTTTTTCCGGGAAAAAGCCAATGAAGTAATGTCTAAAGATACCGTGTTATATGCCGATACAGTAAACACATTACAGCGATTAAAAAGGAATGGGCTCAATACAGGCATCGTAACCACAAAATACCATTTTAGAATAGTTGAGACCTTAAACATGTATGGCTTCCTGGACTTAATAGATGTTATCGTTGGGGGAGAGGATGTTAAAGTACCCAAACCGTCTCCGGAAGGATTATTGCTTGCAATTGACAGCCTTAACGAACAGCTGAATAATGTGCTGTTTATTGGAGATAGTCTGATAGATGCCAAAACAGCCTTAGCAGCAAATGTTGACTTTGCGGCAGTGACTACAGGAACAACAAAAGAAACCGAGTTTTCACAATATCCGTATATAAAGATAGTAAAGAATTTGTCAGAGCTTTTTGGCGAGTAAAAACGGAAAACTTTCTTTTCCCTTAACCTCCTTGCCTTAAACCTGACCCTTTTTAAAACCTTACCTTCTTGAAATCAGTTTTCCCCCGCCTTAACCTTCCGGATCGCGACTGTTAGGGTAAAAGGCTTACTACTTCTGACTTTTTGCTTCATGTAATGCAGTTCCTGAAGCAAGTCCCGGTTTCAATAGAAAACGCTGGATATAATTTGAAACCCTTAGATAAAATTCTGTAACAAATATATAGATTCAAGTAGTTTTTATAAAAGTAGCTATTATAAAATAGCCATTATGAACTTATTCTAATAGAGGCTCCTCTGCACTTTAAGTACTATTATAAATAAACAGGTTATAAAAATTCGGTTATAAAAAGTAGGCAGAGAAACTTCATTGGCTTGTGGGGTGGTATTATGAGAGCTATTGTTTACAAAGGACCGAATAAGGTTGCTGTGGAAGAGGTAGACGATCCAAAGCTGGAGCATCCCAGAGATGCTATAATCAGGCTTACCTCGAGTGCCATTTGCGGAAGCGACCTTCATATGTATCAGGGAAGGACAGTTGAAAAACCGGGTAAAGTGCTTGGACATGAGCCTGTTGGGGTTATAGAAGAGGTTGGAGATGCCGTGACTTCTTTTAAGAAAGGAGATCGAGTGGTCGTTACCTTCAATGTCGCCTGTGGGCACTGTATGAATTGTATCCGGGGCTTCCCCAGTGCCTGCCTGACCGTCAATCCCGAGATGGCGGGTGGAGCTTTCGGGTATGCCAAGATGGGGCCGTATAAAGGGGCTCAGGCCGAGTTGCTCCGAGTACCTTTTGCCGATTTTAACTGCACTAAACTTCCGGGATCGCCCGGAGATCAATGGGAGGACGATTTTGTCATGCTGGCTGATGTCTTTCCCACCGGCTTCTTCGGCACGATGCTGGCCATGGTAATGCCTGGACTACCTGTAGCAGTTTTCGGTGCAGGCCCGGTAGGTTTGCTTTCAGCTTATTCTGCATTATTGCAGGGAGCAGGCCAGGTATTTGTGGTTGATTATATTCCGGAAAGACTGGAACTGGCAAGGAGTATAGGGGCTATTCCTATTGATTTTACCATGAGCGACCCGGTAGCCCAGATCGAGGCATTAAGGTCTCAGCACTCAGCTGTGGATACGCTGCTGCCAGGAGAAAAGAAGATACAGGGAATCGTCTCCGGCGTACAAAACCTGGCTGAGCGTGCAGGTGTTCCTATTGAAGTTACCAGGAGTGATCCTGTAACCATGATCGAGGTGATGAGGGCCATGAACCCGGCAATTGTGCAGTCACTCCTGCCAGGGGAAGAAAAAATGAAGGGCGTGATGTCTGGTATAGATGCAGTCGGCTATCAGGCAAGAGATAGGGATGATCCTTCAAAAGAAAACCCGACCCAGGTGATAAGTGACCTGGTAAGGTTAGTCAATCCCACAGGTCATCTTGGAATTGTAGGGGTTTATACGGCGGATGATCCAAGGGGAGTTAACGAGCACGCAAAAAAGGGAGAATACCTCCTGCCCTTTGGACAGCTGTGGGAAAAAGGCTTAACCGTCGGAACAGGCCAGACCCCGGTGAAGAAGACCATTATAATGCTCAGGGATATGATAATTGCAGGCGTGGCAAAGCCAGGCTTTATAGTAAGTCACAGGATCTCCATCGATGAGGCGCCTGCCGCATACAGGGAATTTTCTCAACGCGCAGACGGCTTTACAAAGGTAATAATCAAATTTGAACAGTGACCTTTTTAAATTTATATTTTGTCACTGAGTTTATTAATTTATATTTTCTTTTCTCCGGGCTGATGAGGGCAAAGGTCCCTCCTGATGGTTTCGAGCGCTCTTGCGGAATTAAACTTGCTGGATCAAATTGCCTGTCAGGGGGAAGGGCCTTACCTTTTCTTTCATTCAATTCTCACAAATAATAAATATGATGCGATATTATTTGTATAATTATATGTGTTAATCTTATAACCAGTTTTAAATAACGATTGTCTTTATTCTTAATGATCTGTCTGGAACAGATTGTCTGAAGCCGAACCGAGCAAAATAAATATATTAGTGAAGTTACAACTTATTGATTATATTATGTCAGTTAAAAGCCTAAATGAGACTCTGTGCCCAAACCCCAAATGTGAGTACTATCTCAGGGCAGAAGGGAAAGCTATCATAAAGCGGGGAAAGTATAAGACCGGACACCAGAGATACTATTGTAAACACTGCAGAAAGTTTTTCATGGATACGATAGGTACCGCTGTTTATCGCAAACATCTGTCTGGAGATGAGATCAGGCTGATATACCGGCTTTTTCTCGAAAAAAATGGGATACGAAGTATTGAACGGATAACAGGGCACCACAGGGATACGATAAGCCATCTGATAAAAGATACGGTAAGGAACCAGAAAACGGAAGAATACCTGATCAAGCAGATCGGGCTGACAGCCAGTGAGTGTGAAAAATTATGGGCACTTCTGGAAAAAAAGAGAGAAAATTCCCGAAAATCATCCTGAAAAGAGCAGGCACAGGCTTATTTTCCTGAGTACGAGAAAGCAGGTGCACAGTATCCGAAAGTGTATACCCTTGCAAAAAAGAAGTGTCCTTGAGAGAGGATAATATTATAAAATATTGTGCAATATATAAGTATTTTATATAAGGATAGTTCCCTAATTCAGAGAAATAACCATTGTATATGGACCTTTCTCTATTTAATAAATAGTTTGTACTTAAGGAAACCATTTATATACTGCGATACTTCTTGAAAATACTTAAAGGTTTCCTAGAGACAATTCCTAAATTTATTTTTCTAATTTTAGATTCCGAGAATTTGTAAATAGACCCAGAGATTTGCTAAATGATTTGCTAATAATACAGGCTGTGATAGGGCAGCAAAAGCTCTCTGAATTAGAGATATTAGGTCTTCTAACGATAATTTTATTGTCCAATCATACTCTATTTATTTTCATAGTAATTTTTAAAATTATTGAATCAAATACTTTTTAATTTATTTACTTGTAACATTTTTTCTCTTATCATATATAATTTTAACAAACGGCTTCTACTTAAAGGTCGAGTTCTCAGTGCGAATTTGTGAACTTTACTGCAAGTTCCAGAAACATTGTAGACCTCATAAGTATTTTATAGAGGGACATATAATGAACTTATACACATTATAAAAAATATCCATCCCTTGCTACCTGTGTAAAATTATAGTTCATTCAAGCAAAGACCTTACACTGCTAATCTGGCAGGGGTTTGGAGATCCTGTGTGTGTCGATTAGAAGATTATAATTCCTTACTAGAAGAAAGGAGCCAGAAATATGAGTAAAAGTACAGCATTGAAGTCAGTATCCCAGTTTTTAAGTGTATTGCTTTGCCTGGTATTGATACCGGCTGCATTTGCTCAGCCCGAAGAGCTTAGCGGAAGTATACTTTATGAAAACGAAACTTATGAAAATTGTACAATTCCTGGACCGGAAATAATTGATGAGGATTACACTGTACACTTTATAGACCCAAGCTATTATTACGTGTATCTCATGCCGGGAGACAGTGAAACTTTTACTGTCAGTTTCAGGAACGATGGCAGTGAAACACTCGACATAACCCCGAAAGTTGTGGCTTCACCTTACGGTTATTATAATTTAGACGAAAGCTGGATTAAGATTTCCCCGGCAAACGTGACCGTAAGCCCTGGTGTAAAGCAGGACTTTGCCATTGAAGTGAGTGTTCCTGAGGATGCGGAAAGCGGGGAATATCAGACCCAGATAGTTTTTACAGATGACATTTATCCTGTATACTCTGATCCTGTATATATTCAAGAAGATATAGATCCCCAGTATGTTAATGTAATGAACCTTGGGATCTCAGTGCCTGTCCGTCCGAAACTTGAGCTTCAGACGAGTTATATTTCTGATACCATTGAACCTGAAAAAGAATATGTATATGGGATAAAGATCAAAAATGTGGCAGGCAAAGATGTTACTATAGATCCCAAAATAGTAAATTATGACGAGTATTCTAACCAGCCTGCTTTTAGTGATGATATAATAGAAATTTCTGCACCTTCAACCATAAAAGCCGGGGAAATCGATGATATGACCATCCGTGTCCCTGTTCCGAAAAATGCGAGTGGAAGCTATAACGCTTTCATAGAAATGAATGCCGATGGGAAAGAGAATGACGGATCCGTCCCGCAAATAACCCTGAGCTTTACGGTTGATAAACAGCCTTCTGTTCCTTACGTAAAAACCTTTAAGACGGTGAACGCCGACCCGATAACGATTGAAGTTTCAACTGTAATTTATGACCCGGATGCGCCACGTATCTCCCCTGAAAAGGAAATGCCAGCTTTTGAAATGAACCTGAAATGCGATTCCAGCCCTGTTAATCTGACCCTTGTAAAAGCTACTGAAAGCGGCACAGTATACGCTCAGGGCAACAGCTTTCCAATCTGGGCGCTGGAAGACGGCTCAGGCTATCAGAGCTACAACACGCAATATATCGAAACCTATAAAGTACCCGGAGCAATCGGAGCCTGGGAACTTACAATTCTTCCAAAGAATACAAACAGTTTTGACTACTCAATAACTGTCGGGGATTCAGAAAAAAAACCGAAATGAAAGTTGCTATGAAAAAGTTATAAGAAGCTGACAGGATTGGTCTTCATTTATTCCAGAGTTCTGTCTCGGCTCTTTAATTTTTTCATTTCTTCTTTTACTAATTTTTTACTAATATGCTAATATAATCTACTTTCTTTTATTGCTATAACCTTACTTCTTTTACTATTGTATTTCCACTTTCTGAATCGCTATCTGGAAGGTGCGATTTTTCATAAAAAATATGAGGTATGCGGTTATATACATAGTTAGAGAGAAATTTGCAACAGGCAGAAAGTTATCATATAAAGCATAGAGTATAGCTGAAGGGGAGTTTGGTTTGAAATTCGAACGCATTAAATCGGAAGGTCTGGCTCATCTTTCTTATTTCATTGGCTCGAAAGACGAAGCAATAGTCATCGACCCTCGCAGGGACTGTCAGGTCTATGTCGATCTTGCCAGACGAGAGGGTATGAATATAAAATATATCTTTGAAACCCACAGAAATGAGGACTATTTGATCGGTTCCCTGGAACTGAAAAAACTTACTGATGCAGAGATTTATCACGGTCAGGGTGTAGATTTCCAGTACGGAAACTATTTAAGTGAAGGTCAGGGATTCGATTTTGGTTCAATGAGACTGACTGCTTTACATACTCCGGGCCATACCGACGAGAGTATGTCCTACACCCTGACAGACCGCGATACAGGAAAAGAACCAGTAATGGTTTTTACAGGAGATGCCCTCTTCATAGGCGATGCAGGAAGAACCGATCTCTATGGCCCTGAGGAAGCTCCAAGGCTGGCAGCAAACCTGTACGACAGCATTTTTAATAAAATCCTTCCCCTCGGAGACGGAGTAATACTATGTCCTGCACATGGCGCTGGCTCGGTTTGCGGGGGTGCTATCGCCAAACGGGACTACAGTACTCTCGGACTTGAACGCCTCCAGAATCCTGCTCTGCAGAAGACCGACAGGGAAGAGTTCATTAAGTTCAAACTTGAAGAACAGCTTGAATATCCTCCTTACTTCAAGAAAATGGAGCAGTATAACCGGCAGGGACCTCCTCTGCTGCAGGGTCTGCCCGTTCCGAAGCTGCTTTCACCCGGGGAGTTCAGGGCAGAAATAGAAAAGGGGGCAGTGGTTCTGGATATGCGCATGCCCCATTCTTTTGGAGGGGCGCATATAAAAGATAGCTATAGCATCTGGCTCGGAGGAGTCCCTTCCTTTGCCGGGTGGGTGCTTCCCTATGATAAGCCCATACTTCTTGTGCTGGAAGAAAAAGAGCAGCTCGAAACTGCTGTAAGGTATCTGGTGCGCCTGGGTTATGACAATATAGCAGGTTTTTTAAACGGCGGAATTGCAGCCTGGTACATGAAAGCTTTATCCGTAGACGGATTTAATTTCATATCCGTCCAGGATCTGAAGACTAGACTGGAGAAAAACGAGGAAATGACCCTTCTGGATGTGAGGAAGAAAAAAGAATGGGACGGAGGACATATTGAAGGAGCTAAGCATATATACGTTGGCGAGCTTGAGAAAAACCTGGATAAAGTTCCGAAAGAGGCTCCGATAATCGTTTATTGCGATAGTTCCCGGCGTTCCAGTATAGCTGCTTCCATTTTGAAAAAGCACGGCTATAATAACGTATATAATGTCCTTGGTAGCATGACTGCATGGAAAAGTGCCGGATATAATGTAGTAAGATAATCTTATTTTTTAACTTATACACTCAGAAAAGGAGTTTAGAAATCTTTATATTCTCTCTCTTTTTTTACTTAGCATGGTTTTACATGTTCCTCGCATTCTTCTTCCAAAGGATAATTGGGAAAAGTGGGCAGTAATTGCCTGTGATCAGCATACTCAGGATCTGGAATACTGGAAAAGAGTTGAAGAATTTGTTGGAGATGCCCCTTCTACTTTTAATCTTATCTATCCAGAAATATATCTTCCTTTAGATGAAAATAGAGTAAATAAGATTCACAAAACTCTAAGTGACTACAAAAAAATTCTTGTTGACCACGGCCCGTGCTTTATTCTTGTAAGACGTTCGGTTTCAGGCAAGGAAAGAACCGGGCTTGTTGTTGCAGTCGACCTGGAAGAATACCAGTTCAACGGGTCGGATTCGTTTATCAAACCAACGGAAGGCACTATTAAAGAAAGGCTTCCCGCAAGGGTCAGGATAAGGGAAAATGCGGAACTGGAGCTTTCACATATTCTGGTGTTATACGATGATCCTGATTTTTCGGTTATCCCCAGAAACCCGGATAACTTAGTTTGTGAGGACAACAAGGTTTATGATTTTGATCTGATGGAAAATGGCGGCCATATCACGGGTTACAGGATCAGTAGTGAAAAGATAATTAAAGAAATTTCGGATAAAATCCTGGACCTGGGAACCCTTCTTGTTGGCGATGGAAACCACAGCCTTGCTGCCGCAAAAAGTTTCTGGGAAAAAATTAAAGGGACCGTACATGCCGATCATCCTGCAAGGTATGCAATGGTCGAACTTGTAAACCTTCACGATCCTGGGCTTTCCTTTGAGCCAATTCACCGGGTTGTAAGCGGGATCGACCCGGGAGAGTTGCTCAAAAAGTTCAATGCCAGGATTGAAGTGATTCGGGCCTATCCTTCAAATATCGATTTTACGGCTACAGGACACGCAATTGGGTTTGTTACAAAAGATAGCTGCGGTGTGCTGGTTTTTGACAATCCTGCACACGACCTTGAGGTCGAAACCCTTGATGAGATCATTGACAATTATTCAATCGAATATGAGCATGATCCCGAAGTCGTAGAAAAACTTGGAAAAGAACAGGGCAATACTGGTTTCTTTCTTCCCCCGTTAAAGAAGAACGAATTCTTTTCCCTTATAAAAAAGAAGGGTGTGCTTCCGAGAAAATCGTTTTCCCTTGGAAAGGAAAATGAGAAGAGATATTATATCGAGGCCAGAGAGATTATTCCATAAGACTTCCTGTTGTAGTATCTTTGAATTTTTCTTTCTTTACCTTTCTCCATTTCTTCTTCTCTTTTCTTTCTTTTCTCTATCTATTTTCCTTTTCTCTATCTATTTTTCTTTTCTTACCTTTCTTTTTCTCTTCTTATCTCTCTTTTTCTCTTCTTACCTCTCTTTTTCTCTTTCTTCCCTCCTTTTTCCCCTACTTAATCTAAACCCGATCTTCCTATTTTTCAGGGTGAAATAAATATTCTATTTTCGTGAAGTTTTGGATTTGCATATTTATCCTATTGCCTCTGCTTAATTACCTTTTGTCGTTTGAGCACAGAACTCGCTGCGTTTTAATTGGGATAAGCAGGAAGAACTTGGAATACTTATCTGTATTTTTAAAAGGGAAGATTTCAATTAAAAAAGTTGCCCATTTATGAGAGAGGGACTTACTTTGACAGTCAAATTATAAATACCTTTAATCTAATAATTGTTTTATTGGTTAAGTAATCACTGGGGGAGTGAAATATACCTGATTTGATAGGACTTGCTGTAGTCTTTCTAATATTGGCATTGATTGCGTATATACTGGGCGCACGGGGGATTGCCGGTTTCTCAATGGAGATTGCAAAGTGGCTCGTTATAATCTTTATTATACTTGCAATCATCTCGTTGTTCTTATGACGGCAGGCTTTACAAAGTGAACGCTGGTTCAAGACACGTTATGCAAACCGGGGTGATAGACAAGTAACAGTTAAGAGCCAATGATCAGAACCTATTTATTTTTTCCTTACACTTTTGCCTGATAACTATTCTTCAGGCACATTGAAAATTAATTTGTTTACTTTTCTTTTCACTTCAGGCAAGTTTGCTATTAGCTGGTTCGCTATCAAACTTATTTTTATATTTAAGCAGCAACCTTCATTTTTTGAGTAAGTTTTATGGGTTTTTAAGAATCTCCTTAAAAACAGATTTTAACGACGGTTTTAAAAATTTGGGTGCTCCATTTATATTTAGTTGGTATTATATATCGGAACTAATATAAAATGTATTAATGGGAAAAAGAGGAGCAAAACCAAAGTTCACTGATGTTTTCTGTCCTAATAAAGAATGTAAATTTTATGGTATTTCTGGAAAAGGAAACGTCATAGGCAATGGCACATACCAAATCAGTAGCAAGAGAGTTCGAAAATATATCTGCCGCGAATGCGGCAGAGTATTCAATGATCGAACAAGTACTTTCTTTAGTAATGTTCGCAAAGATGAATTCATTGTCCAGTTAGCCCTGAAAATGGCCATTAAAGGAGTGTCAATAGAAGTTATTGCTGACATACTGGAAGTTCAACCAGCTACAGTTAGTAACTGGTTGTTTCGCGCAGCGAAACAGTGTGATATTGTAAATGAAGATTTAATGAAAGATCTCAATATTTCCAAAATTGAAATGGATGAATTGTGGGTAATAGTTGAAAAAAAGTTACGCCGAGAACAGAAATCGAAGACGACGGAACATGGATGTGGGTAAGCTTTGCACCAGAATCCAGGTTAATAGTTGACTTTACATTGGGACCAAGAAAACAATATGTGACAGACGAATTTGTAAACATTACAGATAATCATCTTTCAGATTCAAAACCCCTTTTCGTTACAGATGGATTAAAATTCTATGCTGAAGCTCTCTTAAAAAATATGGAAAGTTGGTAGAGTTTCCTAAAACGGGAAAGAGGGGAAGACCAAGGAAACCAGCATTAGCATCTGGTAAAAATCTTAAATATGCTCAGGTTATTAAAAACAAACAAGGAAAGAAGCTCCAGAGAGTTGAAAATAGAATTATCTTTGGTCAAAATATAGATCAAAGTGAAATATCAACAAGTTTACTTGAAAGACAGAATCTAACGTTTAGGCAGGATAATAATAGAATTTCAAGGAAAACAATAGGATTTTCAAAGAAAATTAAACAGCTATACAATCAAATGAGGCTTTACTGTACCCATTTTAACTTTTGCAGAGATCACAAAGGATTAACAAAAGAAAAGGATAATCGAGTTTTAGAGATAAAAACGCCTGCAAAAGAATGTGGAATCACTAAAAATAAATGGACATTAACAGATTTGTTAAATTATAGCTTTTCTCAAAATATTAACTAATTAATTAGGGAGCATCAAACCTTTATATTTCGAAAAAAATTAATCTTTCGCTTAATTCATATTTTTTATTTATAGAACAGAGTACTCCATTATCATTTTTAACCTCTTCTCATTCCCTGTTTAAACGATATTATTCAATTGATTGTTGTATTGCTGGCGCTAATGCCTGATCATCTTTTTCTATTGCTGTAAACTTCATAGTAAACTCTGTCCCATCGTTACTATTGAGTTCAAACGAGCCATCTAACTGGTCTACAAGGGAAGTTACAAGCTGAAATCCGAGACTATCAAGCTCCTCAATATTGAGACTATCAGGAATGCCCACACCGTTATCTGAAACGGTAAGAATAAAATTGGTACTCTTATATCCTTCAGCTTTACATTCTCTGCTTTTGTCACTATGGAGTTCGATTCGGATATCTCCTTTATCTCTCCCTATAAATGCATGTTTGAGAGAGTTTGAAACTAGTTCATTGACAATTATTCCTAAAGGAACAGCAGTATCAATATTAAATGACACATTTTCTTCCAGATCAATGTTCAGGTGGATA
>CAZSVY010000117.1:0-8357 GCA_964610495.1 uncultured Methanosarcinales archaeon | reverse complement strand
TGTACCTGCCTGATTTGCAGGCCCAGACGAAAATTCTTAGAATTAAGCGCCTTACAGGGGAACTCATTTCCCAGCTTGGTCTTTTCAAGCACAGGCTCTCGACTTACCCTAACAATCTTGCACACATCGAAGAGACGCTTGAACTTATCAGGGAGGCTATCGAGCTTGCAAACGATTCGGATTACATCCTGGAACTGATCCGGCGAGGGGAAAGTAAAAAGCTGGAGTTAAAGTCCACGCTTCGCATGAATCTCATGAGCGGCAAGCCGGACTGGAATGTCGAACACGCCGTGCTGAAAACAATTATCGCCTATATCAACACCGATGGTGGCACTTTACTTGTGGGTATCTCGAATACCGGAGGCGTGCTGGGGATTGAAAACGATAATTTCCTTAGTGAAGATAAGTTTCTCCTCCATTTCAAACAGCTCCTCAAGCAGCACATAGGCCTTGCCTACGCTCCTCTTATCGAGTATGCTCTTGTGCCGGTTAACGGTAAAAAAGTCCTGAAAATAGACTGTCAAAAGAGTGACGAGGCCGTGTTTCTAAAATCGGGCAAAAATGAAGAGGAATTTTATATCCGTATAGGTCCCTCCAGTGAAAGACTCACAGGTAGCGATTTGCTTGAGTACGTTAACCGGCGGTATATCAGAAAGCCGGACTAACTGAGAACCAATCTGGGAAAAGTTGTAAAAATAGGATGTAAAGGGCTTTTTTACAAATAGTATGTAGAAAACTGATGTAAAAAATATAATGTAAAAAATTGTATTTTTTATTTTACTTTCCTAAATGGATATTCATTTTGTTAGATTAAAGATGTTTATTAAACCTGTTGAGGTCAGGTCTACTGCAAGAGCTGCAAGCAGAAGCCCCATGAGCCTTGTAAAGACCAGCATCCCGTTATACCCTATGAATTTATGGATTCTTCGCGAAAAGAGGAAGATATACAGGCAAAGTACAAATGTCAGTATAATCGATACAAGAATTATTAATTTTTGCTCGATGGCACCGGTGCCTTCCATCAGGACGATCACAGTGCTGATGGTACCAGGGCCTGTCAGAAGCGGGAGACCTATAGGAAAGACCCAGATATCCGTGCGTTCCTGGGACTCCGAAATCTCTTCATCGGTTATGCTCTCTCTTGAGACTTTGGCATGCATCATATCAAAAGCGATGCTGAAGAGCAGGAGCCCACCTGCAACCCGTAACGAGTCCACATTAATGCTGAAAAGATTAAGTATTACACTTCCGGTTATTGCAAAAAAAAGGGCAATTACGCATGCGAGTGTGACTGATTTTTTTGCAATTTCGTTTTTTTCGTTGTGTGTCATTTTACTGGTCATGGAGATGAAAGTTACTACTCCGCTGATTGGGCTGACAACCACAAAGATAGATGTAAACGTGTAGATGAAAAACCCTATATTGTTAGTTATCATCTCAGTTATCATCTTTTTTCTCCTGCCCTTTTAACTCTCTCTAACTTATACATATAATTTTGTTCTGTTATATATTTACTCACTGAAATTTAATAACTCCCATTTTCAGGCCCGTTTTTAGACTGCATGCCTGACCGGAAATTTGACTTTTTGCGCACTGTAAGACTCATGATCTGTCCTTCGGCCGCTAGTCAGATAACTCTTCTTCGCTGTTTGTAAATATAACAAATAGGAAAAAATAATAAAGACAGGGAACAGATATAAAGATATCCTGAAATTAAACTATAATTAGTAATGTAAATGAATAAAGCAAAACATAAATTAATCCGAATCTGGATAAATACAGGCTGTGGCTTTATGAGCGGGGAGAAAATCGAGAAAAAACTTTTAGAAGAACTTAATATTATCAAAAAGCAACTTGGGGAAATTAAGGAGCACATGGTGGATATAGACAGCCTGCTTACTGCAGAAGAAAAGGAACTGGTGTTCAGGAGTTTTGAAAACGAGGCAAAAGGAAAACTCGTACCTTTAAGCAGGCTTGAGGAAACGAGGCTCTAAAATGTTTAAAGTTCTTCTTGATATTCCTGCATACACATTTCTGGCAGAGGCAGGCGAGACAATGCGTTCCCGGGTAAGGGAAATTCTTGAGGAGCTTGCCCTTGATCCCGTGCCCAGAGGGGCAAAAAGGATAATTGACAGCCAGGAGAAAATTTTCAGGCTACGTTCACGGCATCTAAGACTGCTTTATAGAGTTGATTATGAAAACTTAACTCTTGTAGTTATAGTGATCGAGCCCTTGGCTCGCATGTATCATTAAATTAAGTACAGGTTTTTGCCAAAACCTTTTTTTGCTAAAAGAGGCTTTTGCTAATAACAGGCTCTTGCTGGCAATTCCTAAACCTTCTAGTTTTTGATTCACATATTTCCCCGGGCTTATTTAGCAGGGCATTTTCTTACCCCAGGCGGATGATCAGGATCATGAAGCCAAGATAGAGAAAGAGCAGGATAAGCCCTTCGAACCGTTTGACTCTCCAGCCCGTCCGGATGAAAAGAAGGAGCAGGGAGCTTATTATCAGCATGAACGGGGCTATGTAATAAATGCCGAGGTCGGTTGTCGTGATAGGGTGGACAAGCCCTGAGCAGCCCAAAATCAAAAGTATGTTCGCAATATTTGACCCTATGATATTTCCAAGAGCAATGCCACCATAGTCGCTCCTCGCTGCCGAAACGGTTACCATTAGTTCGGGGACTGAAGTCCCAACTGCAACAAGGCTGATCCCGATAAGCGTCTCCGGAACTTCCAGCAGCAGAGCGAAGAAGATCGCCTGTTCAACAAAATACTTCGCCCCAATTATGATTGCAGCCCCGCTTGCAACCAGCTTGAAGAATTCTACTAAAAGGCTGGCTTCGTAAAGGTTTTCTGCTGTAACGTCAACATCAATATTTTCATATTCAGACTCGGTTATGGATTCGATTCCTGATCCGACTCCGGTTCTCCTGTCAGTCTCGGACTTGCTTTCGGTTCTCTTTTCATTCCTTTTTCCATATCCCTGCTTTTCTTTTAGGTATTTCTGAATATGGAGCTTAATTATCGATTCCAAATCGAAAAGGTATTCAAATTTGAAGAAATAAACCATAAAATCTTTGAAATATATTTCTTCTTCGTGTTTTTTCACCTTATCGAGCAGGAATAAAAGATAGACGAGATATAGTAAAATAAAAATTAAGGCTTCCAGCCTCGAAATTTTGAAGTCAAGCATAAAAAGGAAAAGGAGAAAAGAGGAAAATAACATTATATAGCCATCCCTTCTCAGCATAACCTCCTCAGTCCTGATATTTGTCAGAAGAGCAGCCGTACTTGCAATCAGCCCTATATTGGCAATGTTTGACCCGAGTATATTGCCCATAACTATCCCGCTTGCTTGCTGGAAAGATGCTGTCAGAGAGGATGCAAGCTCAGGCACTGATGTGCCCACGGACACAAGAGTCAATCCTATTACGAATTCGGATACTCCAAACCTTTTTGCAATCAGGGACGAGGTCGATACGAAAAGGTCTGCTCCTTTTACGAGCAATACGAGCCCGCCAAGAAATATAAGGATATTAGTTACAGGCACATTGAAGTGTGAACCCGAGATTTATTTAAACATATCTTAAAACATAAAATTGGCCTGAGCGGAACCTGTTTATTTAAAAATGTCTCAAAGGAAAATAAGGAAAGTATCACAGTTATCTCACTTGATGATAACACATAGATCAATCTCATTAACAAATCAGTCTCATTAACAAATCAGTCTCATTAACAAATCAGTCTCATTAACAAATCAGTCTCATTAACAAATCAATCTCATTAACAAATCAATCTCATTAACAAATCAATCTCATTAACAAATTTATCGCTGAAACTAGCAAAGGTGTGAATAATCGGCAGCTTTGAGAGATCACTTATTAAGAAAGGCACAGGAAATATATCAGAAAAGAAGATAGGTTATGCAAGGAAATGCTTCAAATAAGCTTCAACTCCATCTCATAACATTTCTCTTCCTGGCCGCATATATTTTCTACCTGCTTAATTACCCGAAAGCCAATTTTTTCGTATAATTGTATCGCAGGAAGGTTGTTTATATTGGCATATAAGATAATAGAGGATATTCCGTTCACCTTCATCTCTTCAATACTGCTCTTCAATAACTTCTCAGCAAAACCCCTGCCTCTGAAATTTCTGTCCGTTGCAATTGAAGATATTACCGATTGTTTCTCAAAGCCTTTGAGAGAAAGTACGGGTTTCAGGTAGTAAATACAGTAACCCACAATTTTATGCCTGCTTTTGATAACATAAAAAACATTTTTGGAACTCTTCGAATATTTTATAAGTTTTTCCGGGTTTCTGTCTTTAAATCCGTCGGCCTGGATTCTAAAAATTTCAGGAAGCATGGACTCCTCAATACATATAATATCTTTTTTTTCTATCTGCTTCCATTGTTTTATCAAAAGACTGCCAGCGATATCTTGCAGCAACCTCTTAAAACTCATTAAATATGTAACTGATCGAGTGTGAATTTTTGTAAGTCCCATGAAAATCACTCTTAAGTAAAGCAGCCGATGAAATTATCTTTGAGAAGCTTATAACTTCAGGCCATTAAAAACTTACTCCTGTACAGGTAACAGAAGTTCCCACAACGAGGCGATTAAATACGTATTAGAAAATTCGATCTATATTTAAACATATCTTTTATTAAAAACTTATTAAATATTACATTATGGAAAAAAGGCTAAGTAAAACAGTCTATTCTCAGGCAAAAAGGCATCTGGATAGAATCAGTTTTTACTATCAAAAGAACTTTATTTGTCTAAAAATTTGTATCAGGAAGTTCGAGAGACATTTTCAAGAATTATGGAAATTAAGAAATTATAGAGATTAAAGAATTATAGAGATTAAGGAATTATGGAGATTAAGGAATTATGGAGATTAAGGAATTACGAAGGTTAAGAAATTATGCAGGTTAAAAATTATGGTGAGACCTGAAATTAAAGAATTCTCAGTTCCATCTCATAACATATTTCTTTCGGGCCGCATATGTCTTTTATTTCGGTAGTTGTCCTGAAGCCCATCTTTTCGTACAACCTTATAGCAGGAAGATTTTTTGTATTTACATATAGGAGAATCGAGGATATTCCATTTAACCTCATCTCTTTGATACTTTCTTTTAGCAGTTTCTCACCATAACCTTTTCTTCTAAAATTTTTGTCTACTGAAATTGAATAAATTACCGACTTTTTCTTAAAACTCTTTAGAGACAGGACAGGCTTTATGTAATATATGCAGTAGCCCACAACCCGGTCCTGGCTCTTTACCACATAAAAGATTTTTCTCATTCTTTTCGAATAGCGTCTAATCCCGTTACGGCTTTTAATTTCAAAGCCTTCGGACTGAATTCGGATAATTTCAGGAAGCATGGAATCATCTATGGATACAACGTTTTCTTTCTCTACCTGTCTCCATTTCCTTATATATAGAGTGGCAATAATATCCCGTACCAATCTCTCGAAACTCATTAGATATACATTTAATGTAACCTGAACTTTTATTAGGCCCATACAGATCACTTTTAGCGAGTATAACAACTGGCGAATTTATCTCTGGATAATTCCTAGATTCCATGCCTGATTAATTGACTTTCTTGTATATTGAACAGTGATATACAAGCTGTTTCCTATTCAATATTTTTCAGGAATATGTGCAGCTTTTAAAGCGGAGTTTTGGGGCCTGAAATTGGGGCAAGCGGGCTTCGAACCATTTCCAGGGTTAGAAAGCTTTTAAATCCGCTTTTTCAATCTTCTCTTTAGGGATGGTCGTTAATCTGGCGTGTTTAACTCCTTTTAAACTTAGAATTTTTTCAGCCAGCTCTACGATTTCCTCCCCTTCGCCCTGCAGAATTATTACTTCAAAACAGGAATCCGATTCAATAGGGAAACGTACTGAGGAATTTATCAGATCAATGTTTTCGTGCTGGATTTTTGCCAGGGCGTTCGATACCCCTGTTTTTGAGCAATCATATACAATCGAAATCGTTGCAGCTCTTTTGTCCTTGATCTGCTGCATCCACTCATAGTGCTGGTTATATGTCCTTATGGCATCCCTTATTCCTTCAGACCGAGACGAATAACCTCTCTTCAGAAGAGTTTTATCAAATTTGTCCAGAAGTTCCCCGGGCAGGGAAATCCCTATTCTCATAAGCTTCTTTTCCATATACCCCTCCTGAAAACGGAAGTCTTCTATTAAGTACCCTATCCACGCATTCGGCGGGTGAATATTCAACAGGATACTGAACGGAAAAAAATTACTATTATATTCCCGAATTCCCCACTATTATACCCTGAATTATATTCTAATATTTTATTGTAATTTAGTGGCATAAATAGTAATCGAAAGACATATGGAATATGAGAAAGTGCCTTAAACTTAGAAATATATCTGACTTAAAGTACCGGGATATGAGTTTTTCTGCCGGAACCTTTGTTTTTGTCCGGGCAATGTGCAGGAGAGAGACATTCCTGCAAAAGCTGATGGCTACCCTAAATATAAATTAAAACAGTTTCACCTGCTCATTTTCAAGCCAATTGTATATTAAAACTAAGTTTCGCGGTCAGTAGGTACTGATTCAGATGGAATTATCTCAAAAAATAAATTTTTTATATCTGTGTGTAAAATCGGCAGTAACCCTGCGGATTCCCAAAAAGCTTATTAAAGGCAGAGTTCTATAGCGTGAAACACATTTACGCTGAATTTGGCTGAGAATGAGTAACTTTCTTGCTTATCAATTAGTTAATTTAATAAAAGAGTTGAAAATTATGGCAATCCAGAAAGGCGATTTCATAAAGTTGAACTACACAGGTAGGTTCGAAGATGGCAGGGTTTTCGACACAACAGACGAAGAACTTGCAAAAAAAGAAGAGGTCTTTAATCCTCGCGGGCTTTACGGCGGAGACGTTGTTATTGTCGGGGCAGGTCATACTATTGAGGGCCTTGACGAAGATCTCGAAGGAAAGGAAGTAGGTTACAGTGGATCCGTTGTAATCTCTCCGGAGAAGGCCTTTGGCCCTAGCAACCCCAAGCTTGTAGAAACCGTTTCCATTACGAAACTGAAAGACCGAAACGTTCACCCTGGCCTTTCTGTTGAGATAGATGGCAGAAGAGGAGTTGTCAGCAGGGTTATAGGCCGCAGGGTCACTGTGGACTTTAACAGCCCTCTTGCAGGCAAGACCGTTACCTACGAGTACACTATCGAAAAGGTTCTTGAGACTGACATTGAGAAAATCCAGGGCCTGCTCGCCCTTTATACCGGCCTCAGGGATCTGGAAATTGAGACCGCTGACGACGTTGCAAAGATCTATACCCCCACGGGCCTGACCTTTAACCAGCGCTGGCTTATGGCAAAGAACAGGGTTGCATCCGAACTCTTCAAGTATTCCGGCTTTAAGGAAGTCCAGTTCATTGAAAAAGTCACAGCCGAATCCGAAGCCCAGGTGCCAGCCGAAGCCGAACCAGAGCCCGAAGCTGAATCCGAGCCCGAATCCGGGGAATCCTCAGAACCAGAAGTCTGATTTCAGCCTTAAGATCTTCAGAAAAGCGAAGAGTTCCCCCTCTTCGCAAATTTTATATACCATAATCGGGTTTTCTGTATACGCTTCTCGGGATCTCGAGTAATCTGCACCATTCTCTTACCGGAAGCTGTAAAGACAATTCTTTCAACCTGCTGAGGTAGCCCAGCGGACTACGGCGCCGGTCTTGAAAACCGGTAGCGCCTCGCGCTACGGGAGTTCGAATCTCCCCCTCAGCGTCTCTTCTCAAGCCTTCTCCAAAAATTGCTTTCATCCTTATTATTTACCCTGGTTTTTGACGGGTTGCCGCACCAGTTTGAAATTATACATTAAATGACTCTTTTCGTACGTAATTATTTACAGCAATTCACTCAAGATTCTATATTCTTTGCAGCACGGAAAATCCACACTACTATCTTCTTTCTTCCGACCTGTAAGTACTTTTTATGCTCCCACTCGCTCCAGCTTCTTCTATAACACTGCCGGGCACGGTAAGTTCCTTTAAGACATACTAACCATGAATACCATGGAAAATATGGTAAAGCGCAAAAACGATAGTTTCAGAAATAATCTCTTTTGCCTATTCTGCTTGACCACAACCGTTGAGCCGCAACCGTTGCGCCGGTTGATCACGCCGTTGCTAGGGGTTTTCGCTCAAGCCTTTTTTGAAAAGGCTTGCGTTGCGCCGGTTGATCACGCCGCTGCGAGGGATTTTCGATCAAGCCTTTTTTAAAAAGGCTTGGGGCAAAGGCCCGAAGACAACAATATGGAAGAGTTATATATGACAGAAAGCGATACCAAAATAACACTTATCGGATC
>CAZSVY010000116.1:0-7497 GCA_964610495.1 uncultured Methanosarcinales archaeon | reverse complement strand
CACAGGGCAGAGATTTGAGCACATCCTGCAGAAGGTACACTTCTCAAGGTCCATCATCACCGCAGGCGCATCAAGCCCGGTTGCAATTTCATGAATGGGCCCCAGTTCGAGAGCTTTTGTGGGACAGATTTCTGCACAGATCCCACAACCATTGCAGCGCTTGTAGTCATAATCCAGGGTCTTGATGGATTTCTCGGTTGCCTGGGTGTAGAGAAAATGGGAGCCCTGAAGGTCCATGCTGGTTGTAACCGTGATCTTTTCCTGGGGTTCCTCCTCAGCAGTCTCGGGTTCTTCGGCTTCGAAGTCCCCTGCTTCGAACTCATCGGCTTTAACCTCCGTAAGTTCGTTTCCTCCTGCCCCGCAGCATCCTTTGCATACGTGAGTTTCCGGTTCGGTATGCTCCTCGTTCATTGTGCCACCTCCTCAGGTTCGGTTCTGTCTTCTTTAAGCCTGAGCTCGGTTCCTATGGGCCCGATTTCTTCAAGTTCCTTTACAAACTCGGTAATCGTGTTTGAGAAACGTTCTCCTTCGGCAGCTGAGATCCACAGGGTTCTAAGCCGTCGGGGATCGAGTCCGATTTCATTTATAATTTCCTTCAGGACATCCATCCTCTGTTTTGCATCAAAATTCCCGTGGATATAGTGGCATTCGTCCATCCTGCAGCCTGCAACCAGTACTCCGTCGGCTCCGCCTTTTAAGGCTTCAAGTACGAATTCCGGATTTACCCTTGCCGAGCACATTGTACGGACAACCCTGATATTTGTCGGGTAATGAAGCCGCGACATCCCGGTCAGGTCTGCGCAGGCGTAACTGCACCAGTTGCAGAGGAAAGCCACTATGAAAGGACTCTGGGACTTGTGCGCAGTTGCAGCTCGAACCTGGGCGAGAAGCTGTTCATTTTCAAAGTTCCGCATCTGGATCGCCCCTGCAGGACATGCGGCACTGCAGTCTCCGCAGCCGTAACATGAGACTTCGTCTACTACAGCTTTTTTATTTTCAATGCTGATTTTCCCGAATTTGCAGACCTCAAGACAGGTCCTGCACCCTATGCATTTATCTGGATCAACGTGAGCTCCCATGGGATCGGCTTTGAGCTCTCCTGTCCCGAGAAGCTGCATAACCTTGGACGCGCATGCACTTCCCTGCGCAATCGAGACCTGGATCTCTTTTGGCCCTGAAGCACAGCCTGCAAGGAAAACCCCGCTGACAGGAGCATCTACAGGGCGCATTTTCGGGTGGGCGCTTGCAAAGAACCTGTCCGGCCGCCGTGAAAGATTCAACATCCTGCCTATGCCTTCTGCCGCTTTGCTGGGTTCGTAGCCCGTTGAAAGTACGACAAGGTCACAGGCTTCTTCTTCGACCCGGGATTCCAGGGTATTTTCATAACGGAGTACAGGCCTGCCGTCTTCACCCGCGTAAATTTCGGCCACTTTCCCCCGGATGAAGTCCACACCCATAGCCTGTGTCCTTGCATAGTATTCCTCATACATCTCCCCTGCAGCCCGGATGTCAATGTAGTGGATCGTGATCTCGGTATCAGGATAGCGTTCCTTAATCATCTGGGAATTCTTGAGTGCGGCCATGCAGCAAACCCTTGAGCAGTACTCATTGCCAACGGTTTTATCCCTTGACCCGACACACTGGATAAATGCCACGCTTTTCGGGGGTATGCCTGTGGAAGGCACAAGGACTCTTCCGCCTGTAGGCCCTGCCGAGTTAAGCATGCGCTCAAGCTGCATATTTGTTATAACATCAGGATATTTCCCGAACCCGTACTCTTTTTTCCTTGACGCATCAAAGAGCTGGTAACCCGTTGAAACAATTACCGCCCCGGCTTCAAACTCAATCTCTTCAGGCTTCTGTTCGTAATCCACGGCGTCAGCAGGGCAGGCCTGTAAACACAGCCCGCAGCCGACACAGTGGTCAGGGTCTATAAGCACTACCTGGGGAACGGACTGGGGAATCGGCATATATATGGCTCTGGTCTTTCCGACCCCATAATTCATTGGATTTTCGATCTCTACAGGACAGACCGCCGCGCAGAGGTCGACACAGCCTTTGCATTTGTCTTCAAGTATGAATCTGGGCTTGCGCTTGACTTTTACATGAAATTTGCCGACGGATCCGGAAATATCGGTAACTTCGGAGTAGGTGTAAAGCGTAATATTCGGGTGGTTCTGAACTTCTGTCATTTTAGGGGCAAGCACACAGATGGAGCAGTCATTCGTAGGAAAGACCTCGTTCATCAGGGCCATTTTGCCTCCGATCGTGGATTCCCTTTCTACCATTATGACTGGAAAACCGGCGTCTGCAAGATTCAGGGCTGCCTCGATTCCGGCAACTCCTCCTCCTATGATAAGGACATTTCGGCTGGCTCTGGAACTTGTTGCATTCAGCTCCTTAAGGAATTTTGCCTTTGCAACCCCCATCCTTATAAGGTCAAAAGCTTTCTGGGTCGCCATCTGAGGGTCGTCGGCGTGCACCCAGGAACACTGCTCCCTTATATTTACCATTTCCATGAGGTAAGGGTTCAGCCCGGCTTTTTCCATGACGTGCCTGAAAGTCTTTTCGTGCAGCCTCGGGGAACAGGCAGCTATTACGACCCTGTCAATTTTGTTTTCTTTTATATCCTTGATGATGCCTTCCTGTCCGGAATCGGAACATAGAAACTGTACTTCCCGGGCGAGCACCACATCTTCCAGTTCAGATGCCATTTCCTGCAGAGCCGATACATCTATTACTCCCGCAATATTCAACCCGCAGTGGCAAATATAGACTCCGATTCGCATAATTGGTGACTCCATATACCTGTGTTTAACATTGAATGTTAACGATTACGTCACGATATAAATTTTAATATATTTTACATATAACTTGAAAGTTATAATTTCTGACCGTAGTTCAGAACCGTGTATCCAGAGCACTTTGCCATACAGGAAAATCAGGTTCGGTACAGCTGCTCAACAAAAACGTTTTAAACTAAGAATAATTTCATCATTTCAAATTCATCAATTTATTACTTTCACATGAGCTTGTTATTTTCACATGAGCTTGTTATTTTCACATGAATTGTTATTTTCACGTGAGCTTGTTACTTTTTGATGTCCATAGTTTATCAATGAGTTATTACTTACTAATGAATTTGTTACTTACCAGTTAATTTATCACTCACCAATTAATCTGTTACTCAGTCGTGGATTAGTCGCTTAGTCACAAATCAGTTATTTCTACATATCCCTATACTTTTTCTTTTGAACTGAATAAAAACATAGATGTTTTGTACAAAATCAAAACCTTTATTTCATAAGGTTTTTCCAAATTTATTGAGAATTGATTTAGCGTGTTAGAAATCGGATAATTCCCAGTATGCTCCAATAATTCGTTTTTCATTAATTATTTTTCACTATGGCCCGTGACAGTTTATTATGTGGCAGAATTTGACAGTTTATTTATATATTAGAATTTATATTTATTGATATATTAACTTTCTTATTCCTTCCGGACCAGCTAATTAATCAGAATTTCTTCATAAACTGAATCTAAGACTGCCATTTCCGGTTTGACTGAAGCGCAGTCTGGTTGATACCTGCGAGGTCGCGGACAAAACCTTAACATCATTAACTCTGGCTTATCACCGGAGTTTTACCAATTAATTTATAGTTTGAGAGCTTAATTCGTAATCGAGAAACCAGTTTCAAACGGACAATTCAAGAGAAATTTAATGGAAAATTGGTTATATGGGCGTAAGTGAGATGAAATTGAATATATGGCGTGAGTGAGATAAAATTGGTTATATGGAAAATTGGTTATATGACATGAATTAGATAATTCTGCAGGATAAGGTATTTCTATAAATAACTTGAATAAAATTAGAGGATATATAACATTAAGGGGTTATATAAATATTATAAATTGAGTTGATACTGAATACTTAAGTTATTCCCGTTAAGTCTTTCGTACAATTCAGAAATCTCTAGTATAATTCAGGATACTCCCATTTATAAATAGCTCACCTATGTCACATATATTCTTCTCATCAAGAATCAGGATTGTTTCAATTTAAAGCTCAAGGAGTTTTCTGTATGGCTGATCATAATGAATTAAAAGAAAAAATGTATGAATGGACTCAGAAATATGCAAACAAAGCAGGTTACAGGCTTAACCCGGATAAAGAAGCCCTTGACTATGTACTTGATGGACTTACAGTCAAACTTGAGAAATTCGGAAGGCGTTACTGCCCCTGCAGAATAGTTACCGGAGATGAAAAGGAAGATAGAAAAATCGTATGTCCCTGCATCTACCATAAAGAAGAAGTCGAAAGGGATGGAAACTGCCACTGCGAACTTTTCTTCAAAGCGAATTAAATTAAGCTCACCTGAATTCGGAGTTCACCTGAATTCGGTTTGCCTGCAAAAAGGCCTTACCGGTTTGTTTCTGAGGGTCAGGAGATTAATTTTCGAGATCTCCTACCTGAAAGATTCCTGAAGCAAAAGCCTGCGTACCTAAGGGCATCAAAATCTGAAGACTTGAACTAAGACTTGAACTAATTCATAAAGGTTTGCCGGGTATTCCCTTCCGCAACCTGAAAGTAACACTGAAAACAAAAAAGCGAGAGTTTAAGGAAGATTACTTAGATATATTTAATTGAAGGTTATTGGACATACGTTTTCAGTGACATTTAATTTTGCTTTTAATCATACTTTTTAACCTGCATACTCTTTAATGAAAAATGTCGTAAAAAAATTTGACTCAAGGGTGACCTGAAATGACAAATGCAATGGAACTCTATCAGATGCTTCCAAAGACTAACTGCAAAAAGTGCGGAAAAACTTCCTGTATGGCGTTTGCAGTAGCCCTCATGGCCCGCGAGCTCACACCCGAGGACTGCCCACCCCTTAAGGAAGAATCGAAGTATAAAGAAAGCTATGAAAAGATATGTGAAATCTTCAAACCGTCTGAAGGAGCAACCGAAACAGGGCTTATAGTGCATGAAGACCTTTGTTTCGGATGCGGAAATTGTGTGGTTGCCTGTCCTCCTAACGTAGCAAATGATCCTTATGGGGTAGGCTCGGGAAATGCTCCCAGGAATGTTCATAAGCTGGTCCTGACCATAGAAGACGGCATTGTAAAAGCCCAGAACTTAGGGGAATGCCGTCGTTTCGGAAAGAACAAAATTCTCTGTAATGGCTGTATAGTAACCTGCCCTGTAGAGGCCATAGAGTTCGTGTGAGGGAAGTGGACATGGAGAAGAACTATTATGTATGCACAGGCTGCGGACTCCTCTGTGATGATATCGAGGTCGAGTCCGAGAAAAACATAGTAAATAAAGTTTATACAGCCTGCAGAGTAGGGGTAGCCCACATGAAGGAGGCAAAGGGCGAAGCAAACTTCCGGGTTGATAATAAGCCTGTTGATGAGGCAACTGCAATCCGTGAGGCTGCTTCGATCCTTAAAAATGCAAAAAACCCTCTGATCTTCGGGCTTGGGACTTCCACGGACGAAACTCAGAAACTGGCAATCGAGCTTGCAAGAAAGACCAGTGCCACTCTTGACGACACGTCCTCGTTCTGCCTGGGACCTCTGGTTGAGGCCCTTATTCAGGATAAGGTTAAGACCTGTACCCTTGACGATGTAAGGAATAAAGCCGACGTTATTATTTTCTGGGGGGCGGACCCTTCCGATTCTCATCCCCGCCACCTTTCAAAATATTCCTATTTCCCCAGGGGAAGCGAAAAGCAGCGGGGCTGGGAAGAAGAGAGAACCGCTATTGCGATCGATATTCGGAAGTCCCATACCGCAAAGATCTGCGGAAACTACTTCTTCCAGATCCCCCCGGAAGGAGATACCGAATTTATTGATGCCCTGATTGCAGCACTTTCAGGAAAGCTGCCGAAAACCTCCTATAATTACCCGCCCAAGAAGATCCTTGAACTGGCAAATATTCTTAAAGGAGCAAAATTCGGGGTAATTTTTGCAGGGCTTGGCCTGATTTATTCACTGGAAAACCTTGAACCCGTTTTCAGGCTCATGAAAGCTCTGAACGAAAAAGCAAACTTCCACCTGATTCCGATGGTCGGGCACTATAACATGCGGGGCTTTAACGAAAACCTCTTTGCGGAAACCGGGTACGTAAATAGCGTAAAGTTCGAAAACGGCATGGTAAAGCACGGACCTGAGTACTCGGTTGTCGAATCCCTGAAAGCAAAAACTGTGGATGCGGCTCTTATTATCGGTTCTGACCCGCTTTCAAGCCTTCCCAGGTCGGTTTCGAAGAACCTGCTTGAAATTCCGGTTATCTCAATGGACCCCTGTGAAACCCTGACTTCAAAGCATGCAAAGGTTTACATTAATACCGCAATCAGTGGGGTGGAGTCAGGAGGCAGTGCCACACGCATGGACGGGACCAAGGTAAACTTTAAACCTGTTATTGAGACAGCTCACCTGTCGGATGAAGCAATCCTCAAGAAAATAATGGAGGCGCTCTGATGGATTTCGGATCTTTTCTTGCAGCTCCTGAAATAAAACTCAAAATCGTAACTTACAGGGATATTTTTCAGGATAAGGCCATGATTGAAAACCGCTTTGGGGAAGAGTACAGGGACCGTTCAGCCGTCATAAAGCTGGATCCTGCCGATTTTAAACAGCTGAACATAAAAAAAGGCGATACGGTAGCCCTGAAAAACTCCTTCGGAAGGATTGTGGTCAAAGCTGAGGAGTCAGGATACGAAACCCCTCACAGGGGCCTTGCATATATGCCTAACAGCCCCTGGTCCAATATGCTGGTCTCGGATGAAACCGGAGGTAAAGGGGTTCCGAGGTTTAAGGATATCTCTGCAACCGTTACCAGCGCAAAAGGGGAAAAAGTGACTGAACTCAGGTTTTAAACGCTTTCCCTGGTAAGGATAACAGATTTCCTTAAAAATTCCCTTAAAAATTCCCTTAAAAATTTCCTTAAAAACGGCAAAAATATTTTATTCTCCTTTTTTTCATGGCTTGTTTAACTGCAAACCGGATGAGAGTATGGCCAGTAAACTTCTGAGATTTACCAGAATCTTGAAAAACGGAACCGTTTTCTACCGCTTTGAGGGTTTTGAAAATGTAGACTCAAGATGGGAACTGCCCTGTGAATACCTTTCAGGCCTTCATTTCGCGGCCTGGAATGGAATTCTTCTTTATTCGGATGGGAAAAATCTCTTTTCACTTGCTCAGGGTAGCGAACTCTCAGAGAGCGCATACTCCGAACTGCTGTCCATTGTCGATAAGGGAAAAGGAAGGCTCAGGGAAATCCGGAGCCGAAACTCTTTTTAAGCCTTTAGATTCTGGAGCTTTCAAAAATATTTCTTAAAAGGCTTTCGGGCGGAAAGTACTGCAAACCATCCTCTTCCGTGCCCTTTTTTCGGAGTTTCGATTTCCCTGATTATTTCAGGCTGTTTAAAAAGGGTCTGGCAGGTCTCAAGCCTTTCGAACCCGAGTTCTGCCAGAGATCTCGATACCTCA